>JAYVSG010000224.1:0-1894 GCA_043775535.1 Candidatus Omnitrophota bacterium | reverse complement strand
CATGCATAATTTTTCGAGCATGAGCAGGAAAACGGCTACCACTAAAAAAATACCGACGAAGGAACGGCTGATATGGGTGATCTTGAAGATATAGGAGAATGCGGCAAAGATGACAAAGCTGAGCAGTGCGCCCTGGAACACGGCCCGCAATACGGCCGGTGTCTTTTTTAAACGCAGGGATCTATACCCCCCCAAGGCATACATGGAGATGATCCAAGGCACGAGTACGGCCGGAAGGATCCAGATGTACTCCCGGATAAAGTAAACATTGTAGAGGAAGAACCCGTGCACCACCTGACGGCGCAGGTAATACGCAATGAAGAACGCGGCAACGATCAGCAGTGCATCCCCAAGGATAAGAAGGCGGCGGAACAGGCTGGAATATTGTTTAAGGATCATGGCAATAAATTAGAACGCGAATTTGACCCCAAGCTGGGCCATATTGCGGCTGTAGCTGCGGGTGTCGATATTGGAATCCGTATTGCTGTGCAAATAACTGAGGAACAAGGAAGCTTTTTTGTTCAAGCTGTACTCCACACCCGTATTGATCCCGCTGGTCTTGTCTTTGATCTTGCTGACGGTATAGGTCCCCTCTCCATAAAAAGCGGAAACATTCCATCCCAATTTTGCCGTCAATTGCCTGAAGAGGGTGAGCACGGTGCGCCAATTGTCGAATATTTCCTGGGAAAAGGCATTGGCGCCGAATTCTTTCACGTACTTGATATTGGCCCGGGTATTCTCGTCCACATCGTCGGTCAGGCTCAATTCATAGCGGGGCTTGGTTGAACTCGTATTATTGAAACTTTCAATGAAGGTGACACCAGGCTTGACCTCCGCATACCATTGCGGGGTCAAATAATGCCTGAAACCGGCAGACAGCGTCTGTATGGTGGCTTCCTGCCCCCCTTCAAAATGCCGATTGCTATGGTCATAATCGAGCATGGCCTGGTTTGCAGAATCAAAGGCATACTCACCGGAGATGCCCGGTGCATATTCATGGGCATCCAGCTGGCTGGAGCTGGCATAAATATCATCGGCCTGACGGTAACGCAGGTTTAATTTCAATTGTTCGGACAAGATGCGGGTATATCCCAGGTTAAAACTGTTCTTATACGAACTGTACCGTCCGGTGTTGCGGCCAAATTCATCTTCAAAGTTGCGCGGCTCTTCCGTATGGCTGAACACATCCCCAACGGTAACCGTATAGTAGGGGCTGAGTTCCTGGAAGGCATTACCGGACAGGGCTTGGGAGAAATTATTAAAGGATGCATTACTGGCATAGAAGTTCTCTGTGAGGGCGCCTTTCAAGGCGACTTGACCGGTCTTGCCTTGGGCCACAAATCCCCCGCCTACGGTGGTGCGGGTAATGAAGTCACTGACCCTGTCATCGTGTACGGACGTGATATTATCATCATAGGATCCGGTGACACCTGCACCGATGTCCCATTTGGTGTCCGCAAAGGCATTTCCCCGCCCAAAAACAGACAGGACAAACAGGCTAAAAAGACATAAATGATGTGTTTTCATAGAGAAAGAAGTATACCACATTATGCAAATACGGCAAGGAAATCTAAGATGTCATGCCCGTAAAAACGGGCATCCAAAACATGGATTCCCGCTTTCGCGGGAATGACAATATGGAATGTTATATATTCGGGAAAGCTTCGATTTGCTGGGCAATCTTATCCCGGCGGGCTTTTAGGGTGTCCCCATCGCGGGTGAAAGCGGTCATGGAGGCCACGATCGAGCTGTCCATGGTGATCAAACGGACACTTTCATCCATATATGCTTTGTATTTTGCGTCCTGGCCGGCAGCTTTCAAAGTGCGGAGCTTTTCAAGCAGGAGCTGGATGTATTCATAGTCCTCCATTCCATCACGGTAGATCTCCGTGCG
>JAYVSG010000223.1:0-6192 GCA_043775535.1 Candidatus Omnitrophota bacterium | reverse complement strand
CCCTGAATTCCGAACCGCAGCGGTAACATGCCGCCAGCTTGGGGACCCTGCGGTATATAAGCCAGTCCACCAGGGCAAAGACTGGAAGGCTCAACCCATAGGTCAACGGCACCAGCACGATCCCCACCCCCATGACCAGGAACCCGATGACCTGGTTAAAATCCTTGTCCGTATAAAATTGCCGGCAGGTGCAGACCGGGCAGCGCTCAAGGACAGCAGCCGCGCGTTCGACCTTCCCCCATTCTGTTCTGCAATGCGGACAGGACAGGACATTCCCGTCGCTGATGCCAATGCGGGCATACTTCTTGCAATGGCTGCAAAAACGGGAGATCGTAGGGTCACATGGGGACGCCGAATTTGAAGGCATAATATTTATACGCAAGGTCTCCCAGGAGCACCGCGCTCAAAAGTACATACAGGATGCCGGTGGTCGCCTGGGTGTTCTTTAATTTCAAGGTGCCAAAGGCAAAATACAATCCTCCCAATGGAAAGAGCGTCCCAAAAAAGAACGCCATCCAAAGAAGGAAACCATCCATGGAATTCATGAAGCGCCACACTGCCATTTCTTCGCCGCCATACATCAATGTGCCATCGATCATATAATACACATTCCACACCAGACGCCCTACCAAGAAAAGACCAAAGGCCAGGACCGCATTCCTCAAATGGATTATATTCAGACCGTGGACATTCAAATAAAAATGGCCCAAGTTCATGGCATAAAAGATCGCAGAAACAATAAAACCGGAAAGGAGACCGACCAGAACGCCCACGGCATCGTGCGCAACAACATTTCCGTAGAAAAAATAATAAAAGACCATCCCAGATAAACACAGCAGCAGAACAGCAGCGGGCCCCGCTGCTTCCTTATTCCAGTAAAATGCCGTAACGCCAAGTCCAAACAGGACCCATAAGACGCCAGCCGCCTTCAATACCATGGGCAGGGGCAAAAGGAATGACCCTGCAACAGCAAGCCCCGCGATGATGACAGGACAGCCCAGATGGAAGCGGTGGAAATTATGTTTGATGGGGTCGAGCGCGTGCAGGCAAAGGAATAGCGGATAGGTAACACCGAAAACCAGGAAGGCTAAAAGCGGTATTTTGACAAGCATGCGTTCTTATTTCGCAGGCGCGGATTCGGCAGCGCCGGCGGCGTGCTGTTTAAGCAGACTGGCGTCCGCAGAGATGGTCAAGAGGTAATCACGCAAGGCCTTGATCTGGCGGCGCTCATCCCCGTTAAGCACATTCCCCGGACCGGCATTGTCAAAATCATTGGGATCATAGAAAGTCGGCATCTTGGTGGCTGGATCGATCGCAGCGGGATTGGTGATCCATTTGATCATCCAGTCAGGCTGCAAGCGCCTTCCGGTCATTGCAAGATTTGGAGCCCAGGTTTCCTTGTTCCCGTCGGGTTTACGGTCGCCCAAGAAGTGACACTTGCCGCAGTCAAAGGCTTCCTTGGAAACCAGGTTTTCAGCTGCTTCGAACTCTTCCTTGGTCAAGTTCGGATGGTAGGTATCAATGAATGGGAACTCCGAACCATCAAGGTAGTTGAAATATTTGACCAGCGAATTCGTTTGGGCGGCATGGAACCCATAGGTCGGCATACGCACTTCCACCTGCTGGCGGATCTTGCTCGGGGCATTTAGGAAATCGAACATCCACTGGGCCTGGAGCTTTTCACCAAGATCAATAAGCCTGGGAGGCGCGAACGATGAAGCAATGTTCTTGGCTTCAGAAGGTTCCCTGCCCTGGTAATCCACCAGCCACTGGGTCACGGACGGTTGGATGGACGTCCCTCCGTCGCCTTCGATCAAATGGCAGGCCTGGCAATTGAACTGCTTGACCAGCTTCTGTCCGTCGTTGATGAACGCAGCTTTCACACCCTGCCCCGCCATCTTGGAAGCATCCGGGCGGTCCTTGACCAGGCCCATGATCACGGTCGCAACCGCGTCCGCTTCTTCGGTAGTGAAATGGAAATTGGGCATCTTGATGCGTTCCAAAGGCTGAACGACCTTGCCATGGTCAAATATACGTGGATCCATCAATTTCTGCTTGAACCAGGCTTGCTTGGTGTGGTCAAGGTGGACAAACCCAAAGTCGAGGCGCTCAATGCTTTTAGAACCTTCTTCGGTCAATTCAACCCCGATGGGCTTTTCATTCTCAAAACCGGGAATATTATGACAGGAATAACAGCCGTATTCACGCACCAGGCGCTGGCCGGCAAAGGCCAATTTGGCATCACGGTCCATCCCCTTTAATTTGCCGTTGGAATCAACGATCGTTTCAGATTTCTTCAGGAGATCAAGAACGATACCATCGAGGATCTTATCATTCACTGCCGGCACCGATTTGGCGGCCGCAGAAGACTTGTCCTTGATCAAATACGCTGCAATGTCTGCTGCTTCCTGGTCATCCAGACGCAGGCTGGGCATACGGGTCTTACCATGGTAACGCTTGGGATCCTTGAGCCAATCGAATAACCAGGCCTGGCTGGTCTTACTTCCCAAACCAACAAGGTTTGGACCAAATTCATGGTGCAGCGAATCACGGGTGCGCTTCTCTTCCTTGACTGGACCGACCTGGTGGCAGGCCAAGCATCCAATGGAAGCGACCAATTCCTTGCCGTGCTTTTCATCACCGGTAAATGCCGCAGGGGCCGTAGTGAAAGATTTGCTGTTGGCAAAAAGGAAATGGACGATGGCATTGACCTCCTGCTCACTTCTCTTTCTGGACGCAGGGTCATTATTATTGCTTTGATCGAAATAAGACGGCATCCATGTGTCCGGACGGATGGACTTGGGATCGGTAATCCAATTATAGGCCCAATCCTTGGTAGTCTTGGAAGCCAGGAATTCCAGACTGGGACCGCTCTTGGGCCAATCCTTATATTTGCTGATGGTGTGGCAGCCATAACATCCGGCACGTTCGATCAGGGCCATACCGAAATTAAGCTTATCCGCACCCTTGACCACACCCTGCCCTTCATGGCATTTCAAACAGCTGGCCTGGGTCATCGCGGTCGGCAACATGGGGTTTTCCCAATGCTCCAACGGCACCCATTTATACTTCTTTTCCCATTCTTTTTTCTGAGCCTCATCCTTGGGGGTATGGGCGGCAGCAATAAAATCTGTGGCACGGCCGCGTCCACCATGGCAGGTCGTGCAGGCAAAAGCTTCGACCGGATGGGGAGAATTCTTGTCCATGAACAATTCGAGGTTGGGATGGGTCTTGAACGGTTGGCCCGCTTCCTTGAAATCTGGATTATTGATCCCCAAATGGCAAGTGGTACAACGGTCCACCCTCTGGACCTTCATGAAATTCACATCTTCAGGGATGTCCTTGACCACGATCTGCTGGATCTTATAGTTCGGATTGGCCAGGTCAATGATGGGCATGTCGCGCACCATTTCGGCCAACTGGTTGGCCGGGGACATTTCAGCGATATCGATGCGCTTCAATTTGCGCTCGATGATCTCCCTCTTCTTGGCCGCAGCCATGCGCTTCTTATCCAGGTCCTTGGCCTTTTTCTCAATGGCCTTCAAGGCGTCGGTCTTGCTCTTTGTTGCCTTGGTATCATCTTCGATCTTCAAGCGCAAAGCTTCGATCTTCGCACCCAATTTATCCAAACGGACCTTGAACTCAGGGGCGTCGGCAGCACCAATGCTGGATTCATGCTCATATTTGTACTTAAGGGCATCATATTCAGCCTTGGCGAACTGGCTTTGCTGGGTATGTAATCTTTGCACGGCTTCGGCAGAAAAGATCTCGCGACCCAAGGCCTTGACGGCAGAACCTTGCGCAGCCTGTTCCTTTTGGGCTACGGCCAATTCTTTGAGGACATTCTGGTAATCCTCGTTCTTGGACAATTCCTGGTCTTCGGAGTCAGCCTTGACGCGCGCCTTCTCAACTTCCATGGCACGGTACTGGCGTTGATAATCTTTCCACTGGCGGGAATAATCCTTGGCGAACATGCCGACCAGGGACAAAAGCATGACGATCGCAATAATAGCGAAGATCTTGTCTAATTTCTTGGGATCATAATGCGATTCTGGGGGCAATTGTGGAGGCATAATTAAATGTTAAAAAAGAACTCCGGTATGGCAACGATATATTTGATGTTGAACAGCCAGCGCAGGTACATCTTAAGCGGCAGCAAAAGCGCCAGGAGGAAAAGGACAATGAAGATGCTGTAACGCACACTCCCCATTTTTTCATACAAGCTTTTAAAGACCGTCTTGGCCAGCACCAGTGGCAATAGTCCAAAATATACGCCCATGGCGATGAAACCGGGAAGCTCACGCACAAGGATATTGGTCGGCATACCCTGCTTGAGACCAATCATATATACCAATTCAGAAAGATTGATATTGTTCAATGCTTCAAGCTTGTGGTGATCCCAGAATTCGAACGGACCAAAGAAGTTCCAGTTAGGTCCGCGCAGGAAGGTCCCTACGATAATAAGGAAGACCCACAGCACGAGCCAATAAAACATGAAGATGTTGATGGCGGTTTTGCGCTCCTGATAGGTGTAATACCCAAGCCCTTTGCGGTTCTTGTCTATATAGGGAATGCACATGAACCCGACCAAGATCGCCGTGGGGAACATGACGCCGGCCAGCCAGGGGTCAAAATAAACCAGCATTTCCTGCAAGCCTAAGAAATACCACGGGGCTTTGGAGGGATTCGGGGACACCGTGGGATTTGCCGGACCTTCCAAAGGAGCAGGCAAGGAAACAGCCCATACAGCCAGCAATGCCGCAGCCGCAAGGATACAAATGAATTCAATATAGACAAGGTCCGGGAACACAAGAACCTTCTCCCTCGATTCAGCCCATTCCTTGGGCTTACCGCCCTTGGCAATGGCTTCATCATTTTCCTTGGCCTGGCTCATCGCCAACCACAGGAAGAAAGCGACCACAAAGATCAGGGCCACAATGGGCACATTGTCCGGCTTTAAGATGATCAAGCGGAAATTGGCATCCATCAATCCAAAGCCAAAGAAAAAAACCAAGAAACTGAATATCCCGATGCCGCCCTTCTTGGTCCATAAATTATCGACCCCAAGAAAGTCATGGATCTTCTGGAAGAACTTGAATGGCGGAAAAAGGATCAAATAAGACACGAGCACGATGTTAAAAAGAAACTTCGGCGCGGCCAGCACGTTGATCACATGTTTGATGGATTCGATCATAGATTAGGTCGGACCGGAGATCCCTCCGTCTTTACGCACACGCCAGAAATGGACGATCATGAAGATCATGATGATGAACGGAAGGCCGATGCAATGTAAAACATAGAACCGCAGCAAAGCCCCCTCTCCGACAAAGCGTCCACCGATCAAGGCAAAGCGCGCGTCGGAAACAGAGGTGACAAAATTGACATCGCCGATACTAAGCAACGCTGAACCGGGACCACCCATCCCTACCAAGGGCGAAGCACCCGCCATGTTGGAACCGACCGTGATGGCCCAGATGGCCAACTGGTCCCAAGGCAAAAGGTATCCGGTAAAGCTCATGAGCATGGTCAAAACAAGAAGAACAACACCGATGACCCAGTTGAATTCACGGGGCGGCTTGTAGGAACCGGTCATGAATACGCGGAACATGTGCAGCCAAACGGTGATGACCATCAAATGCGCGCCCCAGCGGTGGATCTCACGCATGATGCCAAGCGGCACCTGCTGGCTTAGATCGGTCACGTCGCCATAAGCATATTCAACGGTCGGACGGTAATAGAACATCAAAAGGATGCCGGTCACCGTGAGGACGAGAAAAATAAAGAAGGACAAGCCGCCCATACACCATGTGTAACGGACCTTGACCGCGTGTTTGGGCAAACGCACCGGATGCAAATGCAGGAACACGCTATTGAGCATGACCATCATGCGCTGGCGGTGCGATGCTACCGGAATGCCGGTACGGAAAACGGAACGGTAGAATTGGGTATTCTTGAATTTATCGAAGAAAGACGGTTTGTTCGGGTCTGCGCTCATTCGATCTCCATTACACTAATATGAAAGAATCCGGGTCCGACCACTCCCCTTTTTCCTGCTGGAACTTCTTGGTCTTATCGACCAGGATGTCACCTTCATCGGACAATGCGATCTTGAAACGCTCCAAGGGGCGCGGTGCCGGGCCTTCGAAATTGATCCCGGTCGAGTAAAAACCGCTCCCATGGCAGGGGCATTTG
>JAYVSG010000222.1:0-5700 GCA_043775535.1 Candidatus Omnitrophota bacterium | reverse complement strand
TTGACCGGTGCCTATCAGATCACCCAGGTCTAGGACAGGAACGGCCAGTTCGAGACCAACACCAATACCGCGACCAAGACGCTGGCCGGTGAGGCGGAGTATGATGTGAACGGCCGCGTGACATTGTCCCTTGGCCAGCAATTCGATATTAATGATCCGAACAAGAACATCACCACCATCGGGAGCAATGTCAGGGTCACCAACGACCTGACGGCGCGTGCCAAGGAAGCCTTCAGCAAGGAAGGAACAGCGACGACCTTGGGGGTCACCAAGAACGTCAATGATAAGTTGTCCTTGACCACCGATTACACCGTGGCCCAGATGAAGACCGGAGAGACCGCTAATACCGCTGCCGTCGGGGCGGAACAAAGGGTCAACGACAATATCACAACACTGGCCAATGTGGCCGTGACCAATTCCTCCGCAGGTTCCA
The DNA here is from genome assembly GCA_043775535.1 of Candidatus Omnitrophota bacterium. Taxonomy (GTDB): domain Bacteria; phylum Omnitrophota; class Gorgyraeia; order Zapsychrales; family Fredricksoniimonadaceae; genus JACQQW01. The sequence goes on along the minus strand of JAYVSG010000222.1, from coordinate 5,267 downwards.
AGACCACGACCGGGTCCCTGGCCACTAAGGCTAAGATCGATGATAATACATCTCTCGACGCGGTATTGGGCAAGACCGCCTCATCAACGGGTGACCAGAAGACTACGGCTGCCGTCGGATCCACCTTCAGTCCGGAGAAGGATTCATCGGTCAAGACCACGCTTGCCTTGAACCAGGACGCCTCTGGCAACAATACGAATTCAGTGATCGTTGATGCCACCAAGAAGGTCGATGAGAAGAAAGATATCTCTTCCAGGGTGCAGGTCGATGAGAATGCCGAAAGCGGTAAGACCACGACCGTGTCCTTCACCGACAAGAACAGGCTTAATAGCGAATTGCAGTCGGTGAGTGAACGCAGCTTTGCCTTGTCGCCCGCGGGCACCAAGACAGGCAACACCTATGCCTTGCTGCGTGAGAAGGATGGCCGCAAGCTTGAAGGTTCCGTGACCCGCGCGTTGGCGGATGAGCAAAGCGCGGTCACCCAGTCGAACATCTTCGGTCTTTCCGGTGATGTGAACGACAAGTGGGCGCTGAAAGGTACGGTCGAGAAGGGCGATGTGCAGAACCTGGACGGGACACGCACCAATCGTTCGGCCTTTGCCCTGGCTTCTGGATATGTGTACAAAGACCCTGAGACCACTATGGAGAGGTTGAAGAATTCCACCAAGATCGAATTGCGCCTGGATGATGGTGCGACCAATACACGGCAATTTGTCTTCTACAATGCGGTCGAGGGAAGGGTGACGGACAATTTCTCCGTCTCGGCCAAGCTCGAATATGGCAGGACCTACGACACGTCCACCGGCCAGGACCAGGCACGGCATAAGGAGATCATCCTGGGGGCTGCATACCGCCCGGTCAATTTCGACAACCTTAACCTGATCGCCCGCTACACCTACAAGGATAACCAGGGGCCGTCCGGACAAATACAGAACACATCCACCGATGTGGAACAAACCACCATGCAGGTTCTGGCCGCAGAAGCCGTGTACGACATCAACGAGAACTGGCAGTTGGCTGAGAAATTCGCCCTGCGCATCAATGATGAGAAGGTGCAGGGCTTTGAATTCAACCGCACCCACACATGGCTCATGATCCACCGCTTGAATTACCGCATCGACCGCAATTGGACGATCGGCGGCGAATACCGCAAGCTGACCCAGATGGAAGCCAAGGACAGCAAGCAGGGCATCCTGCTTGAGGCCACGCGCAACATCAATGACAATATGCAGCTTGGGCTGGGATGGAATTTCACGCGTTTCAATGATGACCTGACCGACTTGAATTTCACTGCCCAAGGGCCCTTCCTGCGCATGACAGGGAAATTGTATGACCGCACGCCTGAGGAAAAGGCCCGCGCCCGCGCCAAATGGCTCGACGGACGTATCACCGAATGGTCTTGGGTCATGGTCAAGAAGGAATTGGAAAAACCCGACAGCAAGGTCGTGTCTGAGTTGAACCGTTTGTTCGCCATGGCCCAGGCCGCACAAAAAGCAGGTCGGTATGAACAGGCCCAGCAGATATATAAGGACGTGATCATGGCCGGGCAGATGATGTTCGATGAAGCTGCGGAGTATATCCGCACCCAGATCGCCTTCGAGGAGAAATTGCAGGATTACAATAAGACGGCCGAGGATTATTTTAAGACCGGCGAATATCTAAAGGCGAGAAAATTATGGGAGAAAATAGTGGAAGATGCCCAAAAGCGTGTGCTACAATAACGCAAATTATTGAAAACATTGGTACTAATGACAAATAAAAATTTCATTCCAGCTCTTTTGTGCGCAGTTCTTATCGGGACAGTTCCTACGTTCGCCGATGAACCGCGTTCCGCGCTGGACAATAAGCCTTCCGTCGATTCCACCGCTGTGCCGCCTGCACAAGCCCCTGCGTCCCTGTCCCGTGAAACGGCGACACCGCCCTCTACTGAAGAATTACCGGCGGGAGCACAGGCCAGCTATGTGTACGACCTCAAGAAACTCATCATCAAGTCCCGCGAGAACATCAAGCGCGTCAACGACAAGATCAAGGAACAGGCGGTCGTCAAGCGCAACCAGAAGCGTGAGGAGCGTGCCCGTGAATATTACCAGCGCGGCCTGCAGCTGACGGATGAAGGCAAGCTGTCGGAAGCCCGTGAATATTTTGACAAGGCCGTTCGCATCACCGAACATCCGGAAATGGCCGGGTATATCCGCCAAAGTGAATCAAAGCTCAAGGCGCAGGAAGCAGCGCTCAAGCGCGAACAGACCCAGCAGATACGCCAGCAGGAAGAACAGGAGCGTTCGCAGCAGCTGGATGCCCAGCAGGCCTACGATGAAGCCGTACGTTTGTACCGCCAGAAGAAATTCAAGGAAGCCAAGGACGGTTTCCAGCATGTGGATGAATTGTCACCGGATTATAAGGCCGTGCGCAGCTACCTGCATATAATCGACCAGGACATCATCACTTCTGAAGCGGTCATGCAGAAGGAGCAAAAGGTCGAGATCGGCCGCCAGCAAAAAGAGGCGGAAGTCGCGCGCGAACGTGAAAAGCAGCAATGGAAAAAAGAGATCGAACGCAAGGAAGCGGAACGCCACGAACAGGTGAACCGGCAGGCCCAGGCTGTTTACGAAGAAGCGGTCTCCTTATATAAGGAAAAGAAGTTCACGGATGCTAAGAAGAAATTCCAGGAAGTGGAATGGGTCCTCCCGGATTATAAAGCCTCCCGCAATTACCTAGACCGTATGGACCATGACATTGCTGAGGAAGAGAAACGCGTCGAGGCCGAAAAGGCGAAGGAATTAGTCAAGCAGCAGTGGGAAGAGGAAGTGGCCAAGCGTAAGAAAGAAGCGGATGACAAACGTGCCGCCGAAGAGAAAGAAAAGGAAGCCCGTAAACAGCTGGAGGAACAGGCTGCTTTTGTGTACCAGGCTGCCGTGAACCTTTTCGACAAGAAGTCGTTCGATGAAGCGCTGGAAAAATTCAATGATGTTGAAAAGACCTCCCAGGGTTTCAAATCCACCCGTGTGTATATCGCTAAGATCAATAAGATCAAGGAAGACGTAAAGCGCAAGCAGGCTGAAGCGGAAGCCCAGGAAGCCAAACGTAAGGCTGATGCCGAAGCATGGGAAGCCAAGCGTAAGGCTGATGGTGAAGCCCAGGAAGCCAAACGCAAGGCAGCGGCAGAAGAGAAGGAACGCCGCCGTCAGGAAGCTATTACCAAGAAGGCCGCATCTGTGCCCGGCGCTGTCCCTGTCGCGCCTGCGGTGGTGCCTGCTGTTGTGCCGGCGCCTGTTGCCCCCGCCAGTGTTTCGGTGGCCAAGAAGGCGGTGACCAAGGAAGATGAGATGAAGGAAGCTGCCCAGATCGAGGAGCTTGCCCGCAGGTCTTCCGATCTTTTCCAGAAAATATCGTTGATGGCCGACGACAAACGCATTGCCCCTGCCAAGAAGAAACTCGGCCAGGTGGACCGCGTGCTGAATAATTTGAAAGCCCAGAAGGAAGTCCTTTTGCGTGAGATGCGTGAAGAGGAAGAGCGCGCCCACCAGGAACAGCTTAAGAAGGAAAAGGAAGCTGCCCGTGCCAGGATCGAAGAGATGTATGACGAAGGCATCATGATGCTGCGCAACAAACAATTTGAAGAAGCGAAGAAGCAATTCCAGGATGTTGATAATACCGTCGGTAATTTTAAGTCCACCCGGCAATATTTGAGCAAGCTGGATGCGAATATCGAGCAGGCCGAGCAGGATGCCGTTCTTGAACGGACCCGGGCCGAGGAAAAACGTTGGAAGGACCTGAAGGCCAAGGAAGAAGCTGAAGAAGCAGCACGCCAGGCAGCTGAACAGGAACGCCGCCGCAAATTGAAAGAAGCCCAGGACATGGAAGTGGTGAGTTTGGCGGAAAAAGCTTCCATCCTGAATGATGAGATATTGAGTTTGTCCCAAAAGAGGGATTTTGAAGCGGCCAAGGCCAAGTTGGGTGAATTGGAAAAGGTCATGGATGACCTGCAGGCCGTCAAGATGAGCATGGTCGAACAGGAACAAAAGGACGAGCGGGCACGCATCCAGAAGGAAGATAAGGAAAAGTTTGACGCACAACTGCAAAAGGCCAAGGACGAGCGGCATGCCAGGTCCAAGGAATTGATGAGCATCAAGACCGTGGAATTGGAAAAATCCAGGGTCAATAAGGCAAAGCTTAAGGCTTCTGCTCCGGCTCCGATGCGTCAAAAACCACAGTCCCCTTCAGTCGCATTGAAGAAAGCCCAGAAACTTGAAAGGATCCAGGAGCGTTCGGTCGACCGTGTTGCGGAGGCGATCAAGGACCGTCAGGTCGTGCATGACCAGGATGCTGCTTTTCGGGATGGCGTGGACCTCTACAACCGTAAGAAATTTAGCGCAGCCAGGCTGGTCTTCAGTGATCTTGCCGAAAAAGGTGATGCGCGTGGAAAGAAATATTTAAGGAAGATCGACGAGGTCGTAAGCCGCGGTGCTGACCGCAATAGGGCTAAGGATGAGAAATTGCGTGAGGAGTATGTCGCTGAGAAACGCCGTGCAGAGCAGAAGGACCAGGTTGTGCAAAAGCAGCAGCGCATACGCCAGCAGGAATTGACCAGGGAAATGGAACGCCAGCGCATCTTGGCCGACGAAGAGCGCCAGCGGGAGCGTTTGCGCAAGGAAACATTGAAGCTGCAGGAAAAAGAACGCCAGCGCCTGGAAGCCCAGCGCAAGGCTTCCGAAGCCAAGTATAAGGCGCAGGACGAGGTCTACCAGTTCAGGAAACTTAAGCCTGCAGACACGGCGTCCGAGGACAAGAATGCCGAAGAGCGCAAGGCTCAGGAAGAGATTGCTGCCTCTGAGAAGCGTAGGAGATCATTGGAAGAAGAGTACAAGGAAGGTGAGCGCAAGAAGGCGGCTGCCCAAGAAGACGAGCGCCGTCAGGCAATAAAGATCAAGGAAGAAGGAGCACGTGTTTCGGAAGAGAAGAAACCTGAGCCTGTGCAAATATCCAGGGCCCAGCGCAAGGCGCAAGAGAAGATATCGAATAAGCGCAAGAAATTGCTTGAGGATAAGTATAAGGAAGAAGAACGCCAAAAAACCACTGCCGAGGAAGAAAAGCGCCGCCAGGAAGCAAAACAAAAAACGGAAGAGCAGCGGTTGCATGAGAAGAAAAAGCTTGAAGATGCACGCCTGGAGAAAGAGCGTAATCTGAAGCTGGAGAAAGAGGCCCGCCAGCGCCAGAAAGAATTGGAAAATGAACGTTTGGCCGTACAGAAAAAGTTGAATGATACG
>JAYVSG010000221.1:0-4832 GCA_043775535.1 Candidatus Omnitrophota bacterium | reverse complement strand
TAGCACATTCCCCGCCGCAACACTTCCATAGCCGCAATAACTCAACAACTCATTAATGGATTCCCGCGTTCGCGGGAATGACAGTTCAAGGACGAAAATCTATGCAAAGTTTTATTGTTTGTAAAGGTTGTTCTACGAGCAAGACTCATCATGCCTAGGGTTATTCTGTGTCTGTTGCTACCACAAGGTTGTGGTTAGAGAGACTGGCGCTCTTGACAGGCAGCTGTTAAGAAAAGGGTGGGGCAGGCTTCAAGCTAAAGCAGGTATAATCTTTCTGAGATCGGAGAAACTCTTTGTAACAGCTGTGTGGATTTCAGCAGATTTAAGACAAATAAGCTCAACTCCAACAACCTTACCATTGTGGTCATAATCAACGACCATATTGTTGTTCTTTTCAACCGTCTTTGAGACTTTATTGTTGCTCAAAGTTATATAGATAGATTTTGCTACGCTATCTATGGAGATGGCTTTGGGATTCTTTATTTTCAGTTCGTTTTTCATTTTATCCACCATGTTGTTACCACAATTAATTCGCTTCCTTTGATCTCAGCTATAACGATATTGGTGCCTTTATCTGTAACTCTCTTAAATTTCTGAATATTTCCTTTTCTAGACTCTGTTTCAGTTGGTTTCGTGAGTGTTTCTTTTAACTCCTCGAGAGAAACATCTCTTTGCAAGGCTCTTTCTTCGGCATGCTTAGTAACTATAATCGTCTTCTTAGTCATTTAAAGTATACCATTCTATACAGGGGAGTTGTAGAGCTTTTCTAGTTATCTTTGGGGGAAAGATAATCGCGCTTCTGATGTGCTATTAAACCACAAAACAGATATAATTTCAAGAATTTAATTACTCGGTGCTTCTAGAAACAGTCTAAAATCGTCCCTTTTCCGCAAACTCGCAACTGCTCATAATATATGTTATGTTAAGTTTTTATATAGGAAATAAGGATTTAGGCATGAAAAAGCCCCTAGGTCTCCCCAGAGGCTTTTCCATAGTTATTCTACGCATTTCTTGCGTAGAATAGACACCTCAATCTACGCATGCGCAAGCTTATTTCTTGCAGCCGCAATTACCCAGGCAGCATCCATCGAACTTGCTCGTATATATCCCCGCGCAGACCATCAGCACATAGGTATAGATGTCCCCGGCCTGCTGTTTGGCCACCATCATGCCGAACGCCAGACTGATCAGCACAAAGGCGGTCAAGATCCAGCCTGCCCTAAGCTTTATGCCGGTCAAAAGCCATAGACCGACCAAACCTTCAACGAACGGCAAGGCATATACATATGGGGTCAACAGCCAGCCCGGTAAAAACGACCCCTTGAACATGTCCATGATCGCCGTCACATAGGTCCCAAAACCACCCGCAAACTTGCTGAAACAAGCCATCACGAACATCAGGCCCACGGCAACCCGCAGGATCAAAGATATCCAGGACATTTCAGGGTTATTCTTATCGATCATGACTTTCCTCCTGTTGGTTAAAGACGGAGCAGATGGCCGTTTTCCTTAAGCCATTGTTCGTCTTGGCGGTAATCTGGTACCAGTTGGGCAACTTCCGCCCAAAACCTGGCTGAATGGTTCGGTTGTTTCAAATGCATGAGCTCATGGACAACCACATAATCCACGATCCTGGGCGGCGCCATGATCAATCTCCAGCAAAAATTGAGCGCACCCGTATGGCTGCAAGACCCCCAGCGGGTCCTAGCAGCGTTCACCTTGACCGATCGATAGCTTAACCCGGTCTGGGCCGCATAAAATGCCACACGTTCGCTGATATGCTCCAAAGCTTCTTTCTGGTACCAGGATCCAATATGGTCCTGCACATTACGGGCAACCGCTTGACAGATCATCAAGGCTTTTTCATCCAATATCAGCGCCTTAGGCAGGTCTTCGACGAATCTAAGCAGGTAATTTTGACCTAAGAAGAGAAATTCTTCGCCTTCGACATACTGCTTGCGGCGGGCCTGACGCTTGGCAAAGAACGCTTTTTTTGCGTCGATCCAGCGGCTTTTTTGGGCAACCATGGATTCGATCTCATGCACCGGCGTCCAATGCGGCGCGCGCACGATCAGCTTGGCCTCATTGGTGATGACCAAACCAATGGTCCGGCGCCTTGAACGGATGATGCGGTCGATCTCGACCTTATAAACTGATCTGCTCCGGACTTCTTCCATGCGGGGTCATCGCCTCCACAGATTCGACCTGGATAACAGCCAGATTATAATTAGGGTCTTCCGGGCCGGCAAAATACTGACGCAGCATCGGGACATTCTCGAAGACCAGCGTCTTCTTGGCCAGGTCATTGCTGATCGCCGCCTTGCCAGAAACGCGGCAATACCACATCTTGCGATCGACAAAACAGATCTCGACGTTAGGGTTAGCCTTGATCTCAGGGATGGTCCTGGAACGACCCAACAAAGCCAATAGCAACTCCCCTTCTTCGGTCAGGTACGGCATCATGGGACGCACGTGAGGCTTATTGCCTTCAACAGTTGCAAAAAAACCAAAACCAGCGTCGCTGATAATATCTAAAGCTTCACTTTTATCCATTACTGATCCTTTCGAGTTTATTCTATTGCAAATACGATAACCTGTCGGCCGTAGGTTACGGCCGCCCCCTGAACTTGTCTGTTCCTATATATTGCCTGTTCTTGACCGCGACCATCTCGGCGCAGATCGACACCGCGATCTCTTCCGGGGTCTGGCTTCCAATATCAAATCCCATAGGGATGTGGATGCGCTTTGAATATTTGGCCTCGATCTTAAGCTCTTTAAGCCTGCTCAGGAATTTCACACGCTTAGGCTTGCTTGAGATCACCCCGATATACCCGGCAGACGAACGCACGACCGCCTTCAAGCATTCAAAATCCACTTCATTGCCATGGGCAACGATCGCAATATAGGTATTGGGGGTAATGTTGAGTTTGGACAATTCCGCGGCATGCACACCGACAATGAGCTTATTGGCATGGGGAAAACGTTTCTTGCTGGCGAATTCCTTGCGGCTGTCGATCACCGTCACAGAGAACCCAAGGATCTTAGCAATGGCGGACAAGGGCAAGGCAATATGGCCAGCTCCACAGATCACAAACTCGATCATCGGCGCGAACGGCTCGATGAACACCTTCATCTGCCCGCCGCAAACCGATTCCCCTTCGCGTCCAAAATAATTGTAGGTGACCGTGGCAGGTTTTCCTGAGGCAATGGCCTTGAGGCACTCAGCGATGGCCGCTTTTTCATTGCGGCCACCGCCAATCGTACCCCAGGAAGATCCATCCTCAAAAACCACCATCTTGGCGCCGGTCTTGCGCGGCGTCCCCTTAAGGGTCGCCTCGATGATGGTGGCAAAAGCGTATTTCCGCCCCTCCTCTACCGCCCGGAGGGCTTTGGAGAGGACTTCATGCATTATTTTACGTAGGCTTTGATGATCACTTGGTCTTCAATGGGACGGTCACCCGGACCCTTGGCCACATTCTCAAGCTTGGAGACGACATCATAACCGTTGGAAACCTCACCAAAGATGGTGTGGCGGTTATTGAGCCACGGTGTCGGGACGGTCGTAATGAAGAACTGGCTGCCGTTGGTGCCCGGGCCGGCATTCGCCATGGCCAGGATGCCCTTGCGATCAAATTGCTGCAGGGGGCTGAATTCATCGCCGAACTTCCCGCCCCAAAGGCTTTCGCCGCCGGAACCGGTACCGGTCGGGTCGCCGCCCTGGACCATGAAGCTCTTGATGATGCGGTGGAAAATGATGCCGTTATAGTAACCCTTATTGACCAGGCCGACAAAATTCTCGACGGTCTTGGGAGCAACATCCGGGAACAATTTAAATTCGATATTACCTTGGGTGGTTTCAAAAACAACAACGGGTGATGAACTCACGGCAGTCTCCTCGGCTCTGGTTAATGAAAAAGTGGTGCACAATAAAATAGCTGCCAACATGAATACTTTACGCATTTCTCTGCTCCTTTACCTGTTTTAACGATCTGACCTGGTCCTTAAGGCGGCCGATCTCCTCGTCCATGATGGCCTTGACCTTGTCGAATTCACTGCGGTTGGAGCGCTCCGCCTGCAATTCCTTCTGCAATTTCTCAATGGCCTTGTTCTTTTCCAAGAGCAGGATCTCCATGCGGGCCGTCTTGTTGACCTCGGCTGCAGGCATTTCATCCGCCTGCATGGGCATGTCGATCGCGATGGGAAGGTTTTCCATCAAGGATTCCGGCTGGACAGGGACTTCAGAAACGCTGTCCGCCAATAAACGCGGCTTGCCCCAGGGGAATTCAAAACGGGGACGGTGATTGAGACGAACATACATTTCCGGGGTCAATAAACGGAACACGGCAAGCGCTCCGAACCCGACGATGATCAAAAAAAGAAGAAGTCCCATAGTTGATTTGACCGGAAGCTGTGTTTATAATGAATGCATGATCTCTTGTATTATACTCTCCGCCGGGGAAAGCAGCCGTTTCGGCTCCCCCAAAGCACTTGCCGCCCTTGGAACGACGACCGTGCTCGAACACATCCAAAATACCTTATTGTCCACGGCGATAGACGAGATCATTGTGGTGCTCGGCGCGAACTTCGATGCGCTAAAACCTCATGTATTTAACCACAATAAAGTCCGCCTTGTCCATAACAAAGATTATAAATTGGGCCAAACATCTTCATTCCAGGCTGGAATTTCTGCCGTCGCTGCTGCTGCGGAGGGGATCATGCTTTTGCCGGTCGACTGCCCGCTCATCCAGGCCCAGACCTTTAACGCCGTGATCCACGCATACCTCGAGCAAAGGCCACAGATCCTCGTCCCTGTTTTCCAAGGTCAACGCGGC
>JAYVSG010000220.1:0-13392 GCA_043775535.1 Candidatus Omnitrophota bacterium | reverse complement strand
CGCCATGCGTGAGGATCGGCGCGGACAGGTTAACGTCACCGGTATCCGCCAATAAAGACACGTTGCCGCCATGGGTGATGATGCTGTCCCCATTTTGGTCAATACTACGGCCGGCATGGACGGTAAAGGTTTCGGTGTCAAAATTGACCAGGTCCAGCACGCCGCTGGTCAATTGGAAAGCCACATCAAGGTCTGCCTCGACCGTGATATTGGAACCGTCCTGGGTGCTGAACAGCGCGGCCCAGGCGTCATCGATGGTGAAGAAAACCGGGTCCAACAAAATGCTTCCCGGCAACCCGCCTAGAGGCGATGCCGTGATGGAGCCTCCGACCAGATCTAAATGTGCCGCGCTCAATTCGATGAAACCGCCATTGGCGCCTGCTTCAACCGCCGCGGCATCCAATGTGCCGGTATTGACCACGGAAGAATTTTCTCCCTCAGCGACCAGGTAGATCGCGCCGTCTTTATTGACCAAACTTCCGGCCTTGATGATGCCTTCATTATTCACCGCATTCTTAACCAACCCATCCAATGATCTGGCCGTCAGCATGACACGACCACCGTCGGCAGTAATGGTGCCGCTATTCTTGACCGCATCCGTGTGCCCGCCTGGCATTGCTGCCAGCGGCTGGTCGATCGCAACCGCTATCAAACCCATAGGATCAAGGCTAACGGTCATCGCGTCCCCTGCCGCTAGGGCCACGGAACCCAATTGGCTTTCAATGATACCGCTGTTGGAAACATAGCTTCCCAGTAACACCACAAAACTTCCAGGAGCAGCAATAGAACCCTGGTTGATGACACTGCCTCCGGCATTGGTAAATTGATACCGGCCTGCTAAGAAATCTGCATTGCTGATACTAAGTGTGGAAGCCACCAGGCCATTTGTGTCCACATGGGCAGTGGGGCCGAACACAACACCATTGGGATTGATCAGGAAAACCCTTCCGGTCGCTGTTAAGCGGCCGAATATTCCGGATGGGTCACCGCCAGTGACGCGATTCAAGGCAGTGCTCGATGCCGAGGGCTGGAGAAAATTGACCGCTTCATTTCCAGCGATGGAAAAGCTTTGGTAATCCGCGATCATTTGGGCACTGCTCTGGACGACATTAAGCGTGTCAGCACCTGTCCGCACGAATGCAGCATCCCCAGACACTAGGCTTTCACCCTGGGGCAAGGCAAGAACCGGCATCGCGCCTCTTAATAGGAATGTCATCGCCAAACCGAATCTGGTTATTTGTCTCATCTTCATTTTAAATCCTATGGTTATTTGCTTCCCTTTTAATATTTGGCGGTGAATTCAACCCAGGTGTGATGCGAATCCCCGTCCGCTGGCTTTTTCCCATGCGGATACCCCACCTCCACCCTGCATGTCAAGTTTTCCCTGACATTCAAGCGTACGCCAAACCCGTAACCGCGCAATGTTTGGTCTGCTTCTTGGCCGGATAAGGTGTTGTTCAAATGGGCCGTAGCCACGTCGTAGAACACCACGAACTTAAGGTCATTATATAACTTCTCATCCCTGGTGAAAGGAACCCGCATGGTGCGGGATATGAAGTAAAATGGAATTGAAAGTTCTAATGCGGAATAGATGCCGCTGTCACCCGCATATTCGGCCGGAGAATACCCGCGGACACTGGATGCTCCACCCATCTGGAACTGTTCTGAAGCAACCAGGTCATGGTTTGAGAACTGCGCAATGTTCTTCCACAATAGCGACGTTGAAAAAGGAAGCTCTTGAAGCCTGAAGAAATTAAAATCCCCCTTATCAAAACGACCGCCCGCACCCAGCCTAGATGCACTAGGGTCTTTGGCTTCACTTGCCCCCAAGACGTCCGGGAGCCCGCTGTTGATCCCCGCCGTTAAGATATTACGTCCCCATTTATCCTCTAGATCGAGGTCAAACCCTGCCTTCAATATCCTTAACTCGTCATGGGAAGATTCAATGCCCAAAAATTTATTGCGCACGCTTTTGTAATCAAACCCCACATTAAAACGCAGGTCAACGTCACTGGTCTTGACCAATTTACGGGTGGCGAACAGGCCGTATTGTTGGGCATTTCCCGTTGCATCAAGACCGGCAAATTCCTTGCCAAGCTCCAGGTCACTGTTGACCGCATAGAATCCGACGTCCCACCGCTGGGACAACGGATACAAGTATCGTAATTGCTCCAAAAACAGGCGCGACCTGTCTGCCGTCTGGAACTTAAGGTACAACAGATCATCGCGCCCCGATAAATTGTTGTGCTCCAGGGTCATTGCGTATTGGTTCTTATTCAGAAAACGGGAAGCATAATTATTGTATTCGAAGCCGACATGGATGGGCCGTTGGTCTGCCACCTGGACAATGACATCCGTTGTTCCAGGCTCTTTGCCCGGAACCAAAACGGCCTTAGCCAAGCGGTCAGGGTGTTCATTAATGAAGACCATCGATCTCTGCAGGGCAGAGAAATCAAAGTGCCCGCCAGGCTGCACGTCCAGCTTCTTCTTGAACAGTTCGGTCTTGAAATACTTATTTCCCCTCACCTCTATGTTCCCAGTCTTTACTTCAAGCACCTTGATCAGGAGGGTATCATCTTTTATGGCCTGTACAGGTAAATAGGCCCGGGAGGTTATATATCCTTTTTTGCGGTAGGCGTCCGTGATCTTATCCGCGATCACCTGTAGTCCGGCGATATTATACCGGTGACCCTGATACGGAGCGGTGATGCGCTCGATATCCAGCGTCGTCAGGAGCGTGACCCCTTCAACCTTGATCGAGTAGACAAGCACTCCTTCCGGGTCTTCGAGAAGCCCTGCCGAAGCAGGCACCCCCTCCAGACCAACTGTTTTCTGGCGAAGCCTTTTCTCGATCTTAAGGACACGCTCCGCATCATCTTGCTGGCGACTAACGCCACCTACGGTTTGCGGAGACGCCGGCTGTGCTTGGACAATATGCGCTGAGGCGCACAAGAACATCAAGGTAACGAATATTTTGGGGAACATGACGACTTTCTGGATTGTGAATTGACAAATATCTTTCGAAATTAATTTCCAAAGCAGTCGAAATCTTACCACAGATTTCAAGTAAAAAGTAATATTTATTACGGTCGGACCAATTCGTTGAGACGGACCAATTCCTTTGGGGGGCTGGTCTCAACCGGGGCGAGAAAGATGCGGCGCTTGCGGAAGAACTCGCCAACAGCAGGATAACTAGAGAAGACAACAATGGGGATAGAAAGGGCTAGCGGCACCACAATTGGCGAAAGCCAGAAGAACAGGACCGGGTCGAGCTCAAAGGCAAGCAGGCCCCAGAGCGAGGCACCGATGCTGGCTGGACCCAGGCTCTTGATCGCCCTGCCCCAGGACACCTTCTTAAGCTCGCGGCTCTGCGCATTCCATTCGAGCTTCCCTCCGGTCAGGTTGCACATCACGAACCAGCTGTGGAAGAGCATCTTGATGGGTGCCAACAGGACGGAGAACAAAGTTTCCAGGATGACGCTGGCGATCAACCGCGCCCATCCGCCGAAGAGCTTCACATCGCGGCCGGAGAATTTCATCCACACCAGGCTTAAGACCTTGGGGAAAAACAGGAAGACCAGGGTCACCTGCAATAAATGCAGGGAAAGCCCTTCATAATGCACACGCCAATAGGGAAAAAGCCTGCGGTGTTCCCAAAAATACTGCGGCTTCGCAAAATAATCCACAAAGGAATGCGTGGTCATAAGGACCAGCAGGGTGAACCACAGCAGGGACGAGAAATAGGCCATGTTGCCGTTGAGGAAGAGCAGCCGGTGGCCGAAGGTGTAACCACGCGCAAATACCAGGCGGAAATGCTGGATATTGCCCTTGCACCAGCGGTTGTCGCGGGTCAATTCCTCGAGCAAGTCCGGCGGCAATTCCTCATGGCTTTCTTCAAGGTCGTAGTTGAGCCACACGCCCCACCCTGCCCGGCGCATCAGGGCCGCTTCCACGAAATCATGGCTTAAGATGGGCCCGCCGAAAGGCGGCTTGCCCGGCAAGACCGGGAGGGCGCAATATTTAATGAAGGGCTCCATGCGGATGATGGCATTGTGCCCCCAAAAACCCGCATCATTCAATTGCCAGAAATGCGAACCCGCCAAATGCAGTGGGCCGTAAATATTGCTCGTGAATTGCTGGATCCTGGAGATGAAACTTTTCTGGTTGGCACCCTTGGGCGCTGTCTGCACGATGCCCGCATCGGGACGTGATTCCATGATGCGCACAAGATCGACCATCAATCGCCCGCTCACCAGGCTGTCCGCATCCAAGGGGATGAGGTATTTATAATTGGCACCCCAGCGCCGGCAAAAATCGCTGACATTCCCGCTCTTCTTATGCAGGCGCATGCTCCGGCGCCGGTAAAAAATGCGACCCTCTCCATTCACCCGCCGGCAAATTTCCGCCCATGCGGCCTCTTCTGCCGCATGCTGTTCCGGTTTCGTGCTGTCACTTAGGATAAAGAGATCAAAACGTTCCAATTGTCCCGTCCTGGACAAGGATTCATACATGGCCTGCAGTCCGGAGAAAATGCGGCGCACATCTTCATTGTGCACAGGCATGATGATCGCGGTACGTGCCGATGCGTCAATAGGCCCTGCCTCTGGCTTGGGTACGGGAACAGCGAACGGTTCATTCCGGCGCATGAGCGTAACGAAGCCCAAGAGCACCGTCCAGAACGTTGAGGATATCCATCCGAAGAGAATGGTGAAAAGGCAGATGATGGCAACGGTCAACTTCGAGGGGTCATCCGGACTTAAGATGGTGTTGATAGTCCTGCCTCCCCAGACGGTGGATGCCATCACCAGTCCAAAAAAGACAAGACGCCGCAAGAACAGGGACGCAGGCAGGCGCGGGTCCGTATTCTTAAGCACCCTTCCTACAAAAGGTTTATACCCCATGGGCGACCGGCGGAGGGGCGGATTTTTAGGCTGCGGTGTCATCTAAGGGTTGTAGGTGTAGGTCCAGGTTTCCGTCAGGATGCGCGGCCCGTTCTTGAGCCGGATGCTCAATTCCGCAGGGTCCTTCCTGGAGGGGAGCAGTTCCTGCAAATAACTTTCCTTGTCCATCTGTATCTGGAAGATCAGCCTCCACCCGCCGCTGACCACATTCTTGAGCACCTGCTGGTGGACGACCTTGTATCCCCGGCTCAACGTGACATCGATGGCAATGGCCGTGTCCGCGGGCAGGGCATTGATCTCCTTGCCCACAAAATCAACGATGAACCTTGCCCCGTCTCCTTCACGCGCAATGCCGGTGTCCGTGACATGGCCCAGGGGCAGTTCCCTGTTGTTGGCATTGTGCCAGACCATGCGGTAAGAAAAATCGAGGACATCACCGGGCTCAGGCATTTTCTCCGGGACCCAGAAGGCATTCATATTGTCATTGTATTCATTGGGTGTCGGGATCTGCACAAGTTCGACGTGGCCCTTGCCCCAATCTTCCGCAGGCTCGACCCAGACGCTCGGCCGGATGTCATAACGGGCTTCCAGGTCCTGGTAATTATTAAAATCCGTGTCGCGCTGCAGGAGACCGAATCCCTGGGGCGCGCCCACATAAAAAGAATTGACCGCCAGCTGCGGAGGATTGTCGAGCGGACGCCATATCCACTGCCCCGAACGGGTGTGGATCAAAAGCCCGTCGGAATCATGCACCTCAGGCCGGAAATCATTGTTCCCGGGCGCCTTGGCATTCTCACCATAAAAGTACATGCTGGTCAAAGGGGCTATGCCTATCTTTGCGATCCTCTGGCGGACGAATAGCCTGCTCCGGACCTCCATGGTGGTCTCTGTGCCCGGTGTGATCCTGTATTCATAGGCCCCTGTTACGCTCGGGCTGTCCAGGAGGGCATAGACCGTGACATGTTTGTCCTTGGCCCTCGGTTTGACCAGCCAAAACTCTGTAAAATAAGGGAATTCTTCACCGGAAGGCAGTGCCGTGCCAAGCGCAAGGCCGCGCGCGGACATGCCGTAACGCAGACCCTGGGGCACGCACCGAAAATAGCTGGCGCCCAGGAAGGCCGCGATCTCATCAAGGTATTCGGGCGTATTGATCGGGTAATGGAGGCGGAAGCCGGCAAAACCCAAGCCGTCCGGGATATTCTTCGCAAGTTCCTTCTCATGGCCATAATCAAAAAGGCTGGGCGAGAACGTGAAGGGATGCTCGATCCCCCGGGCATCCACATGATGGATAGCAACAGGAGATTTAAAAAGGAAACCGGGATGGAAGAAACGCGCCTTGAAAGGGATCTTGTCAGCACCCCACAGGGTCTGCTCCTCTTTAAACCGGAGCTCGCGCCACTGGTCATACCCCATGTCCTTCAAATTAGCGGGAAGCCTGTCCTCATGCCCCTGGAAAGGCTTGGCAGACAATGCCTTGGCGCGGTCGATGACATCCTGGAATTGGAAAGGCTTCGCAGCGGCGAATGATGGCACGCCGCCGAGGAAGAAGCAAGTGAATGCTAGGACAACCGATCTTGCGCTATTCATGAAGGTGTTTGGTGAGGGGAAAAGAAAAATGGTGCCGAGACCCAGGATTGAACTGGGGACGCCAGGCTTTTCAGGCCTGCGCTCTACCAACTGAGCTATCTCGGCATCAATGAATTCAATATTCTACTTAAAAGCCCTTAAATGTCAACCGCGTATTTCGACCTACTGGTCCGTCTGGTTCATGATCTTGGCATACACATCCTGGGCCACCCCGATGCGCGGGAACATCATGGCCCGGGCCTTGACCCTGAGCTTGGTGGTGGTCAAATTGACCGGCACCACCGTGATGTCCACGTTCACACCGTTGATGCGCGCGTAGATCTCGCCGCGCTTGCGGTTGTTCTCATCCATCGTACCCATGATGGACGCGACCCGCATGGCCGCATCCCAAAGCTCATCTTGGCTCTTGGATGTGGTCCCCTCAAAGGTGTCCCTGCTGATGGCATAGCCGCCGACAGCGCCCATACCAACCAGTATGATAGGCGCGGCCACACAGCCACCCACTGCCGTACAAAGGGCAACGGCCAGCACAATAGAAGCAAAAGGAGGGGTCCTTTGCATCTTTATACCTGGAATTTAACCTTTACCGGGTTTAGAGCCGTGGTTGGCCTTCTTGGAACGCCATGCCAATTTGCCCTTGCGTAATCTCTTACTCATGTGATACTCCCTGTTTATGCTGCCTTTATGGCTGTTTTGATTTGGCCTATTCTATTGATAATCAGCCAAGGTTTCAATGTTTTTAATTCTACCAGGCTGCTGGAGCCGGTGGTCACCGCAACCGTCCTCACGCCCGCCCTTTTCCCCGTCTGGACATCAATGGTCATGTCACCGGCATATAATGCCTCGGTCTTTTTAACCTTGAACCGCTTGATGATTATATTAAGCATGTCTGGATACGGCTTAGGTCTAGGCGCCTGGTCCGCACAGAGCACCATGTCAAAATATTCCTGCATTCCCAGGTTCTTTAAGATCAATGTGGTAAATCTCCTGGGCCGGTTGGTGGCGATCGCGAGCTTATATCCTTCTGCGTGCAGGGACTTGATCAGTGCCTTGGCCCCCGGAAGGAATTTCACCATGCCCGGCGTACTCAACGCGCGGTCATGATGCGGCCGGTACAACCGTATGGCCCTGCCGGCCAGTTTCTCCCCGACAAACTGTGCCACCAGCTCCTTGTCGCCCCAACCCACGGCCTTCTTGATCGCGGCATGCGAACGCGCTCTAAAACCTAATTGTCCAAGCGTGTAATTAACGCTGCTGACCACTGCCGGATAGGCATTAACCAGGGTACCGTCAAGATCGAAGATGATAAGTTTTTTCATTTCTTGATCGACGCCGCGAACATGGCGACCAGTCCCGCCACGGCCAATGCCGCAGGGAGCACTCCCCTGAACACAATGACCACATCGTCCCAATTGCGCAAGACCAGGGTCATGCCGAATATGACGAGGATGAAACCGCCTGCAAAGAGTATGGCCCTATTCATCATTTTGTTTGCTCTTGAAACGCTTGTGCATCCAGGCCCATTCTTGCGGGTAGGCGCGGATGTAGCGTTCGATGATGTTGGTTATTTTCTGCACATTATGCTGCACCGTTTCCTCGTCCGTCTCCTTCTGTTCCAAATAGAAATGCGGCTCGATGATGATCTTGTGGTGGTCACCCTTCTCGCGCAGCGTGAACATGGGCAGGATGGGCGAACCGGTGCGCATGGCAAAGATGATCGGCCCCGTCGACGTGCCAGCCTTCTGCCCGAAGAAATCAACAAAAACGCCGGACTTGCTGCCCGTGTTCTGGTCCAGGAGCACGATCAGCAATTCCTTGGAACGCAGGGCCTTGATGGATTGGCGGACACAGGTCTCGCGCGGGTAACTGTGGATGGTCTTAAGGCCCAACCGGCTGCGCGCGGCCTGAAAATGTTTCTCGATCGCCTCATCACGGCTTGGACGGATGATGGCATTGGTGGGATAGCCGCGCTGCGACAGGTACAACAGCATAAGCGGGAAATTCCCGAAATGTGCGCTGACCCCCAGCACCCCTTTGCCCTCGGCAATGGCCGCCTCCAGATTGCGCTGTGACGCGGCATCGATGGAAAAATGGGACATGAGCAATTTGGGGCGGGTGTTGAATGAAATGAGCTCAACACCACCCTGGCCGGCATTATAAAAACAGGCCTTGCAGATCGCCTCGATCTCTTCCTTGCTCTTTTCCCGGCCAAAGGCCATGGTCAGGGTGTCCATCGCCGTCGCACGCAGCCTGCCCAAGATGCGGTAGGCGAACCTGATCAACCCGCCGCTGATGAACCGGATGATGCTATAGGGAAGCACCGCAAAAAGCGCGGTAAAAAAATAATAGGCCCAGCGGGCAGCGCCCCTGCGGATCTTTTTGGTCGTTTCTGTACTCATGGCTTATGGGATACAGGACTTGATGGTCTTAACAAAATGTACGGGATCAATGGGTTTGGTCAAATGGGTCAGGCCGCCGGCTTCCAATTCCGCCTTAAGGTCGTCTTCGGAATCCTTGGCCGTCAGGAACACCACGGGGATGTCCTTGAGCACGTCATAGGACTTGATCTTGACGCACAATTCCCTGCCCTTGATGCCGGGCATGATGACATCCAGGATGATCAGCTGCGGCCGTTCCTGCAGGGCCAGCTGAAGGCCCTGTTCGCCGGTCTTGGCAGAGATCACCGTGAAGCCCTCCTTGCTCAGGATGGGGGCAACGATCAAATGCACGCCGGGATCATCGTCTACGACCAGGATCTTTCTAAACATATTTTCTCCTATTGGGTACTGCCCATAGTATAGCGAACAAACAAAGGTATGTAAAAATATCTCCGTACTTTGTATAAAAGGTCTTTTCCGTCACGACCGGGATACGGGCCACGGCCACGGCGCTGACAAAGGTCTTTTTGCCGTCATCATCATGGGCTGCCGTGATAATGCGTCCATAGGGATCGATGAACCCGCTGAAGCCCGTATTGGCGGCACGGACCAGCGCGCGTTTGTTGGCGACGGAACCAAACACCGCAGCCTGCAGATGGATGTAGGGGGCCTTGGTGTCCTTGAACCACGCATCATTGGTCATGTTGACCATGAACCCTGCCCCCGCATCGGCAAATTCCCGGTGCAGGTAACCAAGCGTGTCCTCAAAGCAGATAAGCGTGCCGAAACGCTTGGCCGCACAGCCGGCCTCAAAGAGCGTCCGGTCTTTTCCCGACGTGAAATCCTCCAAAGGCACAAAATTATTGACCCAACCCAATAACGGACGCAGCGGCAGGTATTCACCAAAGGGCACCAGGTGGATCTTGTCATAACGCGTGGTCAACTCCCCCTTGGCCGTGATCAAGTAGGCGGAATTGTAATACCGCGTGCCTTCTTGGGTGATGGCACCGATCAAGAATGGCGTGTGCATGTCCCGAGCCGCGGCCTGGATGTCCTTGAGCAGCGCCGGTACCTCGCTCAAGATGCCCGGCAAGGCGGTTTCCGGCCACACGATCAGATCGGGTTTAGCCTTGGCCAGTTCCTGGCTCATGTGGATGGTCTTCTGGACGATCCACCATTGCAGGTGGGGTTCCCATTTCAATTCCTGCGGGATATTGGGCTGCACCACCCCCACATTCACGGTCGGCCATTGGGGCGTCCTCGACCCTACCCAGGCGCCATAACCCAAGGACAGCAATAGAAGTCCCAAGGTCCATACCTGTGCGCGGCGGATCGACAACGGCTCCCGGTCGCGCAGGGTCTCATAAATGAGCACATTGACCATCATCACCAAAAATGAAACCCCGTACACCCCGCTTACGTCCGCGATCTGGATCAGGAGCGTGTTCTGGTACTGCGAGTGCCCGAGCATGGCCCAGCCGAAGCCGGTGAACATCCAAGAACGCACCCATTCCAGAACGACCCACACCGAAGGCAATATAAGGAGACGGCCGACGAGCGGCAAGGGTTGGAAGAATTTGAATGCAAGGCCGAAAAGGCCAAAATAGACCGCAATGTAGGCGATGAGGAGGAACGCGCCGGGATAGGTGACGTAGATGAACCAGCCCAGGGTGCCGAAGAAGAAAGCGAACCCGAAGAGATAGGCCGTGCCGAAGCTGTTCTTATAACATTTTCCGTCGAGGATGAAGAACAGCGGGACAAAGGCGATCCAGGCAAGCCAATGCCAGCCAAGCTGGGGATATGCAACGACCAGCAGGCAGGCAGAAAGGACCGTGAGGATTATTGTCCGCAGCATTTCTTGTATTTTTTACCGCTGCCGCAGGTGCAATTGTCATTGCGTCCGACCTTGTCACCGCTGCGCATAGGCACTGCCCTAGGCGGGGCAATAGTCTGGACATCTTCTTCGGTTTCCATGGCCGCAGGTGCTGCTTGCGGGCCGGCAATGGGCATGCCCGACATGGACTGGTGCACGGCCTGCTGATTGACGAAGACAGAACGCGGACGCGCGGCTTCAGGGGGCGGCTCAAGCCGGAACATCAGCGTGGAGACTTCCTGATTGATGGACGCGTACATGGCCTTGAACATGGCAAAGCCTTCCTTCTTGTACTCGACCAAGGGATCACGCTGACCCAGGGCGCGGAGGCTGATCCCCTCCTTGATGTGGTCCATGGTGTGCAGATGCTCTTTCCACTTATTATCGATGACGTGCAGGAGGATCATGCGTTCCATGCGGCGCACGATCTCGATGGTCAATTGCTGTTCCTTCAATTCATAGGCGGCCATCAAAAGCTCAATGACGCGGTCTGCAACGTCCTTGGCATTGGCTTCCCTTAAGTTTTCCTTGATGGGATTGATGTCCAAGTTAAAGCGTTGCAGGAGATCGAGTGCTAAGGTGTCAAAATTAGGATCACCACCGACGGTGGCAGAGAAATGCACATGGACCGTCTCGTCCGCGGAGGACGCGATGGCGTCAAGGATCACGTCCTTGAGGTTTTCCCCTTCAAGGATGGAACGGCGCAAGGAATAGATGACCTCACGCTGCTTGTTCATGACATTGTCGTATTCCAGCAATTGCTTGCGGATCTCGAAATTGTAATTCTCGACGCGTTTCTGGGCCACTTCCAAAGCACCGGAAACCATGCGCGACTCAATGACCTGACCCTCTTCCATGCCAAGCTTCTCCATGACCATCATGATGCGGTCGGAAGCAAAAAGGCGCATGAGATCGTCCTGCAGGGAAACATAGAAACGGGAACCACCGGGGTCACCTTGGCGTCCGCAGCGTCCGCGCAGCTGGTTGTCGATGCGGCGTGATTCGTGGCGCTCGGTACCGATGACGTGGAGACCGCCCGCGGTCAATACCTGCTGCCGCTCCTTGGCCACCTGGTCCTTGAACTGCACGATGAACTGCTTGATCATGTTCTCACGTTCTTCATCGGACGCGGTCTTGGTGGATTTCTCCGCCGCCAGGGCGCGGGCCAAATATTCCGCATTACCCCCGAGCATGATGTCCGTACCGCGGCCTGCCATGTTGGTGGCGATGGTCACCGCTTTGTAACGGCCGGCCTGGGCGATGATGTGGGCTTCCTGTTCGTGGAACTTGGCGTTCAAGACCTGGTGGGCAACACCCTTCTTGCGCAAAAGGTCGCCGATCAATTCAGACTTCTCGATGGAAATGGTGCCGACGAGCACGGGCTGGCCCTTGGCATGCGCCTCCGCGATCTCCTCGACCACGGCATTGTATTTCTCACCCTGCGTCTTATAAATGCAGTCGGGATAGTTCTTCCTCACCAGGGGCCGGTTGGTCGGGATGACCACCACGTCAAGATTGTAGATCTCCTTGAACTCATTGGCCTCGGTGTAAGCCGTACCGGTCATGCCGGAAAGCTTGCTGTACATACGAAAATAATTTTGGAAGGTAATGGTAGCGAGCGTCTGGTTCTCGCGCTCGATCTTGATCCCCTCCTTGGCTTCCACCGCCTGGTGCAGGCCGTCGGACCAACGGCGGCCGGGCATCATGCGGCCGGTGAACTCATCGACGATGATGACCTTGCCGTCCTTGACCACGTAATCTACGTCGCGGCGGAAGAATTCCCGGGCACGCAGGCCGCAGATGACATGGTGGCGGTATTCGACCGTTTCGATCTCATGCAAATTCTTGACCCCGAACATCATGGCGGCTTTTTCCTCGCCCTGCTCGGTCATGGACACATTCTTGTTCTTCTCGTCGGCCACATAATCAAATCCAACGGTCAGGTCCTCGCCCTTGTGCTTGGCATCGATCTCTTCCGATTCAGTGACGCGGCGGCCCTTGAGCTGCAGGGAGATCTGGAAGGCCTTGTAATATTTGTCCGTGGATTCTTCGGCAGGTCCGGAGATGATAAGCGGGGTACGGGCTTCATCGACCAGGATGCTGTCCACTTCGTCGACTACGGCAAAGGCATGGCCGCGCTGGACCATCTCGTCCTTGAAGGACACCATGTTGTCGCGCAGGTAATCAAAACCGAATTCGTTGTTGGTCCCGTAGGTGATGTCGCAGGCATAGGCCGTCTTGCGCTGGGGAGGGTTCATGTCGTGCTGGATACAGCCGACGGTCAGGCCCAGGAATTCATAGATAGGCCCCATCCAGTTGCGGTCGCGGTGGGCCAGGTAATCGTTGACGGTGATGACGTGCACCCCGTCGCCGGTCAGGGCGTTCAAATAGGTGGGAAGTGTAGCCACCAGAGTCTTACCTTCACCGGTGGTCATTTCCGCGATGCCTCCCTGGTGCAGGACCATGCCGCCGACCAACTGCACATCGAAGTGGCGCATGTTACGGACGCGTTTACCCGCCTCGCGCACGACGGCAAAGGCTTCATCCAATATCTGGTCGAGGGCATTCTGCTTGGCAGCGAACAATTCCTTGGACACGCGCTTGAGTTCGATCACCAGGTCTTCGCGTTCCTGCGCGCTCTGGGCCTTGCGAT
>JAYVSG010000219.1:0-9576 GCA_043775535.1 Candidatus Omnitrophota bacterium | reverse complement strand
CGCCGGGAGTGGAGCCCGATGTGCTTGGAGTTTGAACACCATTGACATAGAATTTGGCCGTTCCTGAATCCCTCACCATCACCACGTGATACCACTGGTTTATGCTTGGGAACGTGTACCCTGAATCGATCCAAACGATGCCCCCATAAAGCCCGCCAAGATTCGACGTATTCGATCCAGGACCTATGACGATCCCATATCCACCTGTATCATTGCCATTGTAGACGATCGAAACATCTTCCTGAGGCAATATGGCGGGATTAACCCATGCGGTAAGGGTCCAATTATCCAGGGCCGATATTATGTTAGCTGAATCGCGGGTGACATAATCATTTGTGCCGTCAAAGCTCAGGGCCCCTCCCCGTTTACCGAGGGTCCATGCCGGTCCATTGGTCAAAGTTCCAGTATTGGCGTTAATGCTCTTGTCCGCGGCGGAGGTGCCGCTGTTATCATTGAAATTCCAATAACCCACTAGTCCAGTGCTGATATCAGCGCGAGCAGGAACAGCAAGTAGCATCATGGAGATCAAAAGCCATTGGACCTTCAATTGTTGAACCTCCCTGAGCCCAATTGGCCGTTCTGTGTAATATTCTTTGAACTGGCATCGTAGAGGCCCTGCACATCTGCGGCGGTCAGGGCACGGTTGTAGATACGAACGTCATCGACTTTAGAATCTGACCAAGTGGAGCTTGCCCGTGGAGTAGCTCCGATATAAAGATTACCGCCATTTGCACCACCAGAAATCACTCCAGATGTTCCGCCTGATTGCACAATACCATTTACATACATTGTGGGGGCTCCGGTCGATGTGTTTCCAACGGCACAAATGTGATACCAAGCACCCGCTGTAAAACTGACTACTTGGCCATAATATCCATTTTTGATCGAAACATAGAAGTAATTGGACGAATCGTTTGCAATGGCTATGCCTGAATCCCCGGCACCATTATCACTTCCTAAATAAAACTTGTATGCGGAAGGCTGTACATTGGGCATAATCCATGCACAAAAGCTGACGGTGGCTGGTAACGTAAATGGGCCTGTATCTACATAATTACTTCCATCAAAACTTATGCCCCCGTTCTTCTTACCCGTTATCCAGGCCGGCCCATTGGTAAGCGTTCCGTGATTGCCGTTGCCGCTGGCATCTTCAGTGATCGTACCGCTGCCTTCATCAAGCTTCCACCAGCCGACTAGCGATCCGCCCGGATTGCCATTCGCATAAAGCTCACTGACATCTCCCGAACTCAAAGCGCGATTATAAATACGGACATCATCGATCAGGCCGGTAAAATTGCGGCCCGCATAATTTGTGTTCTGGCCAATATTGATGTTTGAACTGGAATTGTCTATGGTGCCGCTAGGGCTTGTATCTGTCGCCACCTGAGCGCCATTATAATAACTGATCAAGGTTTCACCATCGTAGGTGAACCCGACATGCTGCCAGGTATTGGTCACGAGGCTGCCCGCATCCACTTGAAAATTCAGGCCCCCGACAACGATCGTCATCTCAAGGGTCGGGGCTCCCGCGCCGGCGCTTTTTTTGCGGATATCAAAAGATTCGTATGGGGCCGCTAAATTCTGGTTATTGATCAAACAGGTCCACTGCGCGCTCCAGGCAGACGGGTTCACCCAAAGAAAAACTGATTTATAATTTGAATTCAACGAAGATGAGACGCTCACATAATCATTTGTGCCATCAAAACTCACGGCTCCACCACGCTTACCCAAGGTCCATGTCGGCCCATTCGTGAGCGTTCCAGTATTGGCATTGGTGGTTTTGTCCGCCGCAGATGTTCCGCTATTGTCGTTGAAGTTCCAGTAACCAATAAGGCCGGTGGTGATGTCGGCATGGCAGGGAATAACAAGAAATAAAAAGAAAAGAAGAAAATGGATCCCCGCGACCAACTGGAAGTGCCCGGCATGAGGGCCTTTCGCGGGGATGACACGACGAATAAGAACAACGGCAGGATGCGGCATGGAAAGAATTATAACACTGCGAAAGGATCTTTGGAACCGCGCTTCAGCTGTTCTTTCTGCGCGTTAAGCATCCGGTCGAGGCGCTCGCGCCGGCGCCAATAGCCGCCCCAAAGATAGATATAGGCCATGACCAGCGCAAGGATGAACAGCGTCGATGTCAGGAGGCTGTTCTTGGTCATGAACCAATCTGCCGGGTCCCATACCAATTTACCATTCGGATGGACATAGCCGCTGCGCAGATCGTTTGGGCCGACGCCGATACGGGCAAACCCTCCCTCGAAATCAAAGGCACGGTCGAATTGCGGCGTGATGCTGATGCGGCCCGTATGGTCGATATAGCCCCACTTACCGGGATAAAGGCCTTTGGATGAAGGACTCACCCGCACGGCTGCCAAACCTTCATGGAAAGAACGCGCTTCGGAAAACTCAACCGAACGCATGACCATCTTGCCCGAAAGGTCGATGAAACCAAAACCATCCAAGCCCTTGACCAGCGCTTTTCCATCGGAAAAATCCTCGACCTGGACATAGGAAGGTTCCACAACCCATTTGCCCATCACATCCATAAAACCCCAGACGCCTTTGGACTTGACCGCGGCCAGTCCTTCATGAAAATCTCTGGCTTCTTCAAATTGCAAGGCAATGACCGGAAGGCCGATGCGGTCGATGTAGCCCCATTTACCGTCGCGTACAACAACAGCAAGGCCCTGATTAAAATCGAAGGCTTGGTCGTATTGAGGTTTGATGACAAATTCATTACGGGGATCGATATATCCCCATTTCAGGCCGACACGCACGGCAGCAACACCATCGGCAGAGAAAGACCTCACCTGCTGGTACATCAACGGGATCTTCTCCCTACCCTTTTCGTCAATGAACCCGTAGGCAGGCAATACTTCCTTCCTATTCTTTGACGCCACGGCTGCAAAGCCGTTGGAAAAAGGCTGGGCCCAGACATATTCACCGAAGAATTCCGCCTGCTCGCCGTAGGTGTCGATATAGCCCCATCCGCCGCCTTCGCTGATCGGTGAGAGACCTTCCTTGAAATACCGTGCCCCATCAGTGTACTTGTAGGGGATGACCAGGCTGCCGCGGCCATTGATATAGCCGATCTTACCATCGTGCTTGACCATATGCCTGCCATGGTCGGCATGGTTCATTTCCCAATAACGGTCAATATGCGGGGTGCTTTTATCGATGACGACAAATAGGGCGGCGGCGACGAAGAAAGCAAGGAATAGGTTCTCACGCAGAAGCATGGGAAAAGTATACCATATAAATAATAAAAATGCTGGTCGCTGACTACTGCGGCACGATCTTATTTACCGATGCAAAATTCGGAAAAGATGCGGTCCAGCAGGTCTTGGTCGATGTTGCGGCCGGTGATGCTGTCGAGATGGTTGACGGCGTCCTTGATGTCCTGGGAGATAAATTCCCAGGATGCAGCCTCACCCATTAATTGTACACCCTCTGTCAAAGAGGTGCGGGCAGCGGTCAAGGCATTGATGTGGCGGACATTGGAGAGCAAAAGGCCGTGGGTATCAAGCGTATCGCCCTGCCACACACAACGCAGGATAACGTTTTCCAATTCTTCGATGGCGGTCTTCTTTAAGGCGGAGACCTTCAATTTGGCACCGACGGGCAGGGAGGCTTCATCCAGCTGCTGCGGCATATCGCTCTTATTAAGTACGCAAAGGATATTGCGACCCTGGAGCTTGTCCATGAGCAGGCGGTCCGCATCTTCCAAAGGGACGCTGGCATCCAAGACCAGGAGCACCAGGTCGGCGCTGTCGATGAACAAATGGCTGCGCTTGACAGCCTCCTCCTCGATCAAGTCGCGCGGCTCCAGGATGCCCGCGGTGTCGACCAACTGGAACGGAACCCCCTTGATCTGGGCGCTTTCTTCCAGCACATCGCGCGTGGTCCCTGCAATATTGGTGACGATCGCGCGCTCTGTCTTAAGCAGCGCATTGAGCAGGGATGATTTCCCCACATTCGGTTTGCCGCAGAGCACAATGCGGATGCCGTCTTTCAGGATGCGGCCATTGTGGGCGGAAGCGAGGAGTTTCGCCACGCGTTCCTGCTGTGCTCGCAAACGGGCCAGGATCTCTGCCCGGCCCTGGGCATCGATATCATCTTCAGGGAAATTGATCAGGGCTTCGACCATGGTATACAGGCCCATCAATTCACCACGGATGCCTTCCAACTCCGTCGATAACTCACCTTTGAGCTGGTTCTGACTGATGCGGGCAAAGGTCTCTGTCTTGGCGCGGATGATGTCGAGCACGGCCTCGGCCTGGGTCAGGTCGATGCGGCCGTTTAGAAAAGCACGTTTGGTGAATTCACCGGGTTCCGCCAGGCGGACCTCTTTACTTAAGACCAATTCCAATACCGCGCGCACGACCGCGGCCCCGCCATGGCAGCTGATCTCGACAACATCTTCGGCGGTGTAACTCTTGGGGCCCCGCATAACGGTGAGCAAGGCTTCATCAATGGTCTGTGGTCCATTGACCACATGACCATAGTGCACCGTGTAGGTCTTTGCTTGGGAAATCTTGGCGCCTGACTTGGGACGGAAGATCTGATCGGCCACAGAAAGTGCCTGCGGACCGGAAACGCGCACAATGCCGATCCCCCCTTGTCCGGCAGGGGTGGCAATGGCGGCTATTGTATCTTGAGAGGATCTGTATTGGTACATAGCTTCTCTCTTGCTTCGGCGACGATGAATATCGATCCGGTGATGACGATAACCTCATTCTTCTGGACCTTGGACATGGCCAAGTCCAATGCTTCCTGCATATTCTCCGTGATGGACCACTGTTTACCGGGAAAGAACTTTGCGGCTTCATCGCGGCTGAACGCGTAGGCACGGGGATGCGCGGCCTTGGTCAGGATCACGGTCGCCGCCATGTTATTAAATTCACCGGCGATGGCGGACACGTCCTTATCCGAGGATGTCCCCATGACCAGCACCACCTTCCTGCCCGGAAATTCCTCGAGCACGGTCTTAGCCAATGCCCTAGCGGAATCTGCATTGTGCGCGGCATCAGCAATGACCACAGGCTTGTTGTTCAAGACTTCAAAACGCCCGGCCCAACGCACCTGCTTTAACCCCTGGGCGATCTGATCGTCGCTGATCTTATGTCCCCAAAGCCTCAGCAATTCAACGACACATACGGCCGCCGAGGCATTGATGCGCTGGTGCAGGCCTTTGAGCGCAACGGCACCCGCATAATATTTATCCTCACTGACAACGATGGGCGGTATGCCGAATTCCCGGCAGCGCTTGATCAGCACATCCATGGCTTCCGGCGGCTGCGGGACGATCACCACGCGCTGGTGCGAATTCTTGATGATGCCTGCCTTCTCCGCTGCGATCTTGGCCAGAGTGTCCCCCAAGATCTTGGTGTGGTCAATACTGATCGGGGTCACGACCGCGATCAAACTATCAACGGTATTGGTCGCATCCAAACGCCCGCCCAAACCGGTCTCCAGGATGACCCAATCCAAACCCTGACGGCTGAAAAAATACAAAGCCGCCGCGGTCAATACTTCAAAATAGGTGAGAAAGGTGCCGCGATTGACCATGGCCGCGATGTGCGGACGCATGGCATGCACCGCAGCATCCAATTGCTCGTCGCTGATCATGCCTGGAAAATCGTCTGCACTTTCGAGGGTCTTCTGGTCAAGGACACGGATGCGTTCATTGACCCGGTGCAAATGCGGCGACGTGTAAAGCCCGACCCGACATCCTGCAGCGGCGAGGATATTGGCCAAAAATACACAGGTGGAACCCTTGCCCTTGGTGCCCGCGACATGGATGATCTTCAGATCCTTTTGCGGATGGCCCAAGATGTCCAAAAGCTCATTGATGCGGCTGAGATCGAATTCCCCGCCCTTAAGCTTATGCAGATTGACTTCGTAATTGGTGAATGAATTCAGGTATTCATGGGCGAGGGGAGCGGCCATTAATGCTTGAAGTGGCGTAGACCGGTTGTGACCATGGCGATCTTGCGCTTGTCCGCTTCCTTGATCACTTCTGGGTCGGCGATGGAACCGCCGGTCTGGATGATGGCCTTGATGCCGGCCTTGGCCGCAAAGGTGACCGTGTCGGCCTTAGGCAAGAACGCGTCGGAGATGAGCACCGCGCCCTTGGCGGATTTTCCGGCCTTGCGGATGGCATGGATGGCGGAATCGACGCGGCTGGTCTGTCCTGCCCCGATGCCGATGGCCTGTGTTCCCTTGACCAGAGCGATGGCATTGGATTTCACATGCTTGATGAGCTTCCATCCAAAGACCATGGCTTCCATCTGGGCCTTGGTGGGTTTGACCTTGCCCACGACCTTCAACTCTTCGCTTTTGAGGACGCGGTTGTCCTTGTCCTGCAACAATAGTCCGCCGGCAACCTTCTTGTAATCGTATTTCTCCTCAGGGATGCCGTGGATATCCAATTCCAGGAGACGCAGATTTTTTTTCTCTTTCAATATTGTGAGCGCTTCCGCATCGAACTGGGGAGCGATGACGCATTCCATGAACCCGCTCTTGAAGATGGCTTGCGCGGTTTTTGCATCCACCGGACGGTTAAGCCCAATGATGCCGCCGAACGCCGACAAACTGTCGCATTTGAAGGCCTTCACAAACGCCTTGTCCAGGGCTGGGTCTTCTGCAACTCCGCAGGGATTATTGTGTTTGACGATGACCGCTGCCGGCTTGTCGAAATCACGGACAATGCCGACCGCCGCGTGCAGGTCGAGGATATTGTTGAACGAAAGTTCCTTGCCGTGCAATTGCTTGAGACCAGCCAGGCCCTCCCCCTTCTTGCCATCGGCATAGAAGGCCGCCTGCTGGTGCGGATTTTCGCCATAGCGCAGGTCCTGCACCTTGGTGAATTTCAATGCGATGTCGATCGGGAACGATGAGAACGAGTTGTCCGCCTTGAAACGGTTGCTCAAGAAATTATGGATGGCCGCATCATAGGATGCGGTGCGTTCAAAGACCTCGATGGCTAGGTTGGTCAGGACCTTGTCGGAAAGGATGCCCGTATTATTGTTGAGCTCCTTGAGCACTTCTTCATACCGCTCAGGGTTGCAGATGACGGCAACGCTCTTATAATTCTTGGCCGCAGAACGCAGCATGGAGGGACCTCCGATATCGATATTCTCGATGGATTCCTCCAGGGACACGTTCTTCTTAGCCACTGTCTTCTCAAAAGGATAAAGATTGACCACCACCATATCGATGGTGCCGATGCCATGCCGAGCGATCTGCTTCATGTGCTCAGGATCGTCGCGCACGGCCAGGAGACCGCCGTGGATCTTAGGATGCAGGGTCTTGACCCTGCCGTCGAGCATTTCAGGAAAACCGGTATAATCGGAAACTTCAATGACGGGGATATTGGCGGAACGGAGTAGGGACGCGGTGCCTCCGGTCGAGAGGATCTCAACACCAAGCTTGGCCAAGCCTTTGGCGAATTCGGCCAAACCGGTCTTGTCGGAAACAGAAATGAGGGCGCGTTTGACTTTGATCATAAAATAAGGGAGACACCTTTTGACGGGTGTCTCCAGTGCATCGTGATCTTCTTAAAACTTAGCGTTTGCCTTTTTTGCGCTTGCGCTCAGAAGGCTTCAGGTAAAAACGACGTTCCTTGAGCTCAACCAGGAAACCATCCTTCTGGCATTGCTTCTTGAACGTGCGCATGGCTTTCTCGAAACTGTTCTTGTCGTTGACTTTAACTTCCAACATTACGTATCACTTCCTTTAGACAGGTTAATTTGGTTTAGGCGCCTATTATAGTAAAGATGCCTGAATTGTCAACCATTAATGCCCAGCAGCGGCAACGGGCTCTGGATGGGGGCAATATTGATGATCACCGGCATAAACCCTTCAAACCCGCCCTGCATGAGCTGGTTGAGCTGGGCCGGGTCGAACCGCACCACCACCGGCTTGCCTTCGCGGTTGAGGTTGATTTGGTTGAGGTCGATACCGCCGACATCGGAAACCTGCGCTTGGTCCACATCCCCCCCCTTCAATCTGCTCTCTATTTTATCGATTGTATCATTAAGCAATACAAATTGCGGATTTGGACCAGGCAATATGGGGTCATAGCCTTTATCCTCTTCCTCACCCACATACTCCACTGTACCCCTTACAACATTTTGTGGAACCCTCATTAATTCTTTCTTCAAGACTGCAATGCTATCTCCATTACCGAACAAGCCTAGTATATGCAAAATAGCATTATAATCCGCATTCTCGTTGTGATAAATTGTATACGATCGAATCTCGATAATCCATCCACCTGAACCAACATAAGAACGATCGTAACTGGTGTCAGCCTGCGAGGTAGGAGCATAACTAGGCGACATGCTTTGCAATCGTTCTTCTAACCAAGCTCTCGGCCCTTGATCTCCCAACATCAATAAGGCCCTGGCCATTGCAATCTTGGGGCCTACTTCATTAGGTCTTGGATCCAACTTGGAATCGTGAACATCCCTTAAACCTTCCCATAAATATGGAATAGCTCTTTTATCATGAAGCTTCTCTAAAATATTGATGGCAATCAAACGTTTAGCACTAGAGTCGCTTTTCAAATCCGCAATAACACCGTCAAATCGCTTCAAGAAGAACTGCCTAGCTTCTTCTCTCAATACTTCATTTGTAACGCTCAACTGGCTAACTTTATCCTCAAACCGTTTCCTAGCCATGCGCCTGCCGAATATTAGAGCTCCGATACCAGCTCCCACCGCAGCAATTGTTATGCCTCCATGGGCTTTCGCAAATTCTGCTATTTGATCAATATCGCTCGCAGAGAATTCTTGTACCGCCGCCATCGTTGCTAACATTGGAGATTGTCCAAGCATGGCGGAGTCACGCCGAATCTTTACCCAATTACTATTCCAACCTGCACCACCACCTGGCCATTGATCTGGGCCAGCTTCTCCCTGATCATCATAAATATAATCTCCTTCGCTACTTCCCATTTTGTGTAACAAATCACTTAGGTTATTATAATCCGAATATTGCCCTGCCTTTTCATACTCACTCAATTTATGAATCGCGGAATCTCTTGGAACTTTTTTCCATACAGTTATATAAGTAGCAGTTTCTCCTTGAATTTCTAGTTTATAGTCATGCCCTTCAGGGCCAGTCTTAACAGCTACCTCATTCGGTCGCATTCCATCGAAAACATTCTCCCCTACATATACTTGCTTACCTCTGCTGTCTTCTAATTTATTCAAAAAATTTGCAACTTGATTATACTTTTCATAATCCTTCGCGATTTCGGCTGCATTCAGAATTATAGCAATCGGTTCAACGGCACGTTTATCACCAAGTTCAGCTAAGTTTTGCGCCGCCATCAACTGTATTTTTCCATAATTTGAATTCAGCGCTTTCAAATTTGCTTGAAATACGATTTCCCGATCTGCTCCTAGTTTCTTTAATGCCCAATTGGCATCCTGAAAAAACTCCTTCCCCTGTGCTACAATATCAGCAATCGGTCCAATAGCTCGGCTATCCCCATGATTGCCAAGATAATAAATAGCCCCTCCGCGGCCTGCTGTAGTATTGAGTGCGGATAGATTGGCTGCCAATATA
>JAYVSG010000218.1:0-4229 GCA_043775535.1 Candidatus Omnitrophota bacterium | reverse complement strand
ATCAATTTATATGGACGTTCCATTGAATGTGGGGTCCTCGAAGATCCGTGGGTGGAACCGCCGGAAGAGATCTACGTGATGACCAAGAACCCGCTCAAGTGCCCGAACAAGCCTGAGTATGTCGAGGTTGAGTATGCCAAGGGTATCCCGGTCAAGGTGAATGGTAAGGCCTATAAGCCGGT
Source organism: Candidatus Omnitrophota bacterium (assembly GCA_043775535.1). Lineage (GTDB taxonomy): Bacteria > Omnitrophota > Gorgyraeia > Zapsychrales > Fredricksoniimonadaceae > JACQQW01. Next base: position 4,047 of record JAYVSG010000218.1, on the reverse strand, counting down.
CGAGCTCATCATCAAATTGAATGAGATCGGCGGACGCAATGGCGTCGGCCGTGTCGACATGGTCGAGAACCGCCTGGTCGGCATCAAGTCCCGTGAGATCTATGAGAATCCGGCAGGGACCATCCTCATCACCTCGCACAAGGAATTAGAAGCAATGGTGCTTGATCGTGAAACCTTGCATTACAAGGAATTGATCTCGCCCAAATATGCGGAATTGACTTATTACGGGCTGTGGGAAACGCCGCAAAAGCAGCAGCTCGACGCCTACATCGATGAAACGCAGAAACGCGTCACCGGTACGGTGCGTTTGAAATTATTCAAGGGCAGCTGCAATGTGGTCGGCCGCAAATCGCCGTTCTCCCGTTACAAGGAAGAGTTGGCCACCTACGGCGCCAAGGACATCTTCGATCCGAAATTGTCTGAAGGATTCATCCGTATCTGGGGCATGCCTTACTAAACAGGAGTTCCAATGTCTAAACTTTGGGGTGCACGCTTCGACGGGAAAACTAGCAAGCTGGCGGACAAGTTCACGTTCAGCATCAGCTATGACCACCGCTTGGCTAAATATGATGTCATCGGCTCGATCGCCCATGCCCAGATGCTCTCCAAGCAGGGGATCATCCCCAAGGCTGATGCCCAGAAGATCGTCGCTGGCCTGACCAAGATCCTTGCTGAGATCGAAGCCGGGAAATTCAAATACGATCCCAAGGCCGAGGACATCCACAGCGACATCCAGACCCGTCTTAAGAAATTGATCGGCGCTCCGGCGGACAAACTGCACACGGCCCGTTCACGCAATGACCAAGTGGTCCTGGATGTGAAGCTTTATTGCTGGGACGAACTGGAGCAGATCATTGCCGCGGCAACGTCCTTGCAGCAGGCCATTGTTAAGTTCGCCAAAGCCAACAAGGATGTCATCATCCCGGCGTATACGCATTTGCAGTCCGCCCAGGTGGTGCTTCTGGCCCATCACATGCTGGCCTACGTTGAAATGCTCGAGCGTGACAAGGGGCGGTTGCAGGACTGTTTGAAACGTGTCAATTCCATGCCGCTGGGCAGCTGCGCCCTGTCCGGCACATCGCTTAAGACCGACCGCGCTTATGTTGCCAAATTATTAGGATTTGCGTCCGTTGCCCAGAACAGCATGGATGTGGTCAGTTCCCGTGATTTCATTGCCGAGGCTATTTCCGCCTGCGCCATCATGGCAGTGAATATCTCGCGCATTTCCGAGGACCTGATCCTCTGGGCCACCAAGGAATTCGATTACGTGGACATCGACTGGTCCATGTGCACCGGCTCGTCCATTATGCCGCACAAGAAGAACCCGGACGTGCTGGAATTGCTGCGCGGGACCACGGCCAAGATGATCGCCCATGTGACGGAGATCCTGACCCTGACCAAGGCATTGCCTTTGACTTACAACCGCGACCTGCAGCTGGATAAGCCAGTCTTGTTCGACACGGTCGAAACGTCCAAGGATTCGCTGTTGGTCTTGGCCGCACTCTTCCAGGGCCTTAAGGTCAAGAAAGCCTCTGTCGCGGCCCGGATCAATGATGAGAGTTTTTTCACCGTGGACCTGATGGATCACATGATCACGCAGGGTGTTTCCTACAGGGATGCGCATGACAAGGTAGGGGTGATGGTCAAGGAAAGTCTGGATAAGGGCAAGAAATTGTCCGAACATCCATCCGTTCCAAAGGCCGTAAAAAATCTTTTCAATCCCCAAATGTCTGTTAAAATTAAAATTTCATTGGGTTCGACGAATCCCATTTTGGTTGAAAAACAATTAGCGTTGTGGAGCAAGAAAATACATGCATGATTTTAAGTTCAAGAACGGCCAGTTGTTCTGTGAGAATGTCAGTGTTGCGTCGGTAGCCAAGAAATACGGCACCCCGTTCTATTTATACAGCTACAACACGATCCGCGACCATTTTACCAAGCTGCAGAAGGCATTTGCGCCGGTCAACCCGATCATTTGTTTTGCCATGAAATCCAACGGCAACCTGGCCATCATCAAGAGCCTGATCGATCTGGGTGCGGGCATCGACATTGTGTCGGTAGGGGAACTCAAGAAGGCTTTGATCGCCGGGGCTGATCCCAAGAAAATCGTCTTTGCTTCTGTCGGAAAGACGGAAGAGGAGATCACCTTTGCCATCAAGACGGGCATCTTGCTTTTTAATGTGGAATCCGAGCCGGAATTGGCCGAGATCAACCGCATTGCCAAGAAGATGGGGCGGACGGTGCAGGCCGCGCTTCGCATCAATCCGGACGTTCCGGCGCCGACCCATGAATACATTACCACCGGTTCTTTGAAGAAAAAATTCGGCATCGACCTGCGGACGACCCGGCAGATCTTTAAGTCGCAGAAGAAGTATCCCAACGTCAAGGTCAACGGCGTCCATATCCACATCGGTTCGCAGATCACCGAAGGCGCGCCCTTTGTCGGTGCTTTGAAAAAGGTCGTGGCCTTTATCGAGGACCTGCGTAAAGACGGCGTTGTGATCGAGTATCTGGACATCGGCGGCGGCTTGGGGATCATTTACAAGGATGAGGATCCCCAGACGGCAGCGGATTATGCGGCCAAGGTGTTGCCCATCCTGCAAAAGACCGGCCTCAAGATCATCATGGAGCCTGGCCGTTTCATTGTCGGTAATGCCGGTATATTTGTCACCAAGGCATTGTTCATCAAGGACAATGGCGTTAAGAAATTCGTCATCGTAGACGGCGGCATGAATGATCTCATCCGTCCGATGCTTTATGATGCGTACCATGAGATCGTCCCGGTCAAGAAGACCCTGGCCGGTAAGGTGAAGGTCGATGTGGTGGGTCCCATCTGCGAAAGCGGGGATTTCTTCGCCCATGACCGCATTTTGCCCAAGGTCGAGCGCGGGAATCTTTTGGCGATCATGAGCGCCGGGGCTTACGGCTATGTGATGGCGAGCAATTACAATATCCGCGGGCGGGTGCCTGAGATCATGGTCAAGGGTAATAAATTTGAAGTGACAAGGGAACGTGAGACATTCAAGGATCTGATGCGCGGGGAAAAGGTCCCGTCTTTCTTAAAATAAAATGAAAAAGATCCATTTCGTCAAGATGGTCGGTGCCGGCAATGATTTCATCGTCATTGAGCCGCAGGCCGGCCTGGATTATGTCAAGTTCACTAAAGGTGTGTGCAACCGTCAGTTTGGTGTGGGCGCGGACGGAGTCTTGATCTTGGAGAAGTCCAAGACCAGCGATTACCGGATGCGCATCATCAATGCCGACGGTTCTGAAGCGGAAATGTGCGGTAACGGTGCCCGCTGCATGGCAGCCTATATTGTTGCCAACAGCAAGCCTGCCAAGAAATTGTTCGGCATGGAAACGCTCGCCGGTGAGATCCTGGGTGAGGCGGAAGGGGAGATCGCCCGTGTGCGCCTTTCCAACCCCAAGGATTATCTGGCGGACATCAATATCACGGTCGCGGGCAAGAAGATGGCTGTGCACTACATCGATACCGGTGTACCTCATACCATTATATTTGTCGATGGCCTGCAGGAAGTCGATGCCAACAGCCTGGGCCGTCTGGTGCGTAACCATGCGCGTTTTGCGCCGCGCGGCACGAATGTCAACTTTGTGGAACGTGCATCCCCTGCCGGTGGCAGGGAGGGCAATAGCATGGTCGCCGTGCGCACCTATGAACGCGGCGTCGAGGCAGAGACCTTGGCATGCGGCACCGGTGCGGTCGCCGCGGCCCTGATCTCCTATGTTCAATTGAATCCTACGGTCAAGGAGAAGAAGGATGCTTCCATGCGTGTCCTGACCGCGAGCAAGGAAGTTTTGGAGGTTGCTTTTGATCTTCATAAGGGCGGTAAGATCGATAATGTATGGTTAAAGGGTACGGCGAAATTGATCGCCAAGGGAGAATATTACTACCATGGATAGAACGCGATTTCACGGTGCCATCACGGCCTTGGTGACCCCTTTTAAAGGCAATAAGGTCGATGAGGCCTCCTATAAGAAATTCATTGAATGGCAGATCAAGGAAGGTATCAACGGTGTGGTTCCTTG
>JAYVSG010000217.1:0-4310 GCA_043775535.1 Candidatus Omnitrophota bacterium | reverse complement strand
CCTCAAATACGACAAATACCGCTAAGGCATGCACAGATTTTCCTGATGTATCTTGACAAGGGTAGGGGGGCATAGTATCCTGAATTATCTTGGCACAGGTAACAAAATTCTTAACAAAAGGGGTTTTTATGGACCGCATTAAACTCTCTCAAATCTTTATCACCATTGGTTTTACAGCGGTCCTGTCCGCGAATGTTTTTGCCGGTTCCATCACCGGAACAGTCAAATTTTCAGGCGATCTTCCAAAATTCAAAGAGATCAAAATGGACGCTGATCCGGTATGCCTGAGCTTCCATAAAGACCCTGTATTCCCGCAAACCCTGCTCCTGGGTGAAGGCAATACCATGGGCAATATTTTTATCCAGGTCAAGAATCCCCCTGCTGGCGGCAAGGCCATCACCGAACCCGTGGTCATTGACCAGAAGGGTTGCAATTACCATCCGCATGTTGCTGCTGTCATGATCGGACAACCGCTCAAGATCCTTAACCCCGACGGGACCCTGCACAATGTGCACGCTCTGGCCAAGGTCAACCAGGAATTCAACATGGCCATGCCGAAATTCCGTACCGAGGTCACCAAGTCCTTCGATAAGGCGGAAGGCATGTTCGCCCTTAAATGCGACGTCCATCCTTGGATGGCCGGCTGGCTCACCGTCGTGCCGCATCCGTATTTTGCGGTGACCAAGGAAGATGGGAAATTTGAGATCAAGGACCTGCCGGACGGCACCTATACCGTCGAGGCCTGGCATGAGAAGCTTGGCACCAAGAGCGGTACCGCCAAGGTTGAAGGCGGCGTTGCCACGGTTGATTTTACTTTTGCCGCACCCCAAAAAAAATAACATAGAGGAACACATTTCATGGACCACGCACACGACCAACATGGGCATCATGAGCTGCCGTTCTGGCGCAAGTACATTTTTTCCCAGGACCATAAGGTCATCGGTCTGCAGTATGGGATAACCGCCCTAGTTTTCCTTTTGCTGGGATTTTGCATGATCCTCTTGATGCGCTGGCAATTGGCCTATCCCGGGCAGGAGCTGCCCATCATCGGGAAATTATTGGGTGAGAACAATATGCCAGGCGGGGTCATGCTTCCGGAGTTCTATAATCAATTGGGAGCCATGCACGGGACCATCATGGTCTTTTTGGGAGTTGTGCCCTTGGCCGTCGGTGCCTTTGGTAATTTTGTGGTACCTTTGCAGATCGGCGCGCCCGACATGGCCTTCCCGAAGCTTAACATGATGAGTTATTGGGTTTATTTTATCGGCGGCGTGGTCATGTTGGCGAGTTTCTTCCTGCCCGGCGGCGCGGCAAATTCCGGCTGGACATCGTATCCTCCGCTGGCCGACCTTGCGACCATAGGTCAGACCGGATGGCTGGTGGGCATGGTGTTCCTGATCACGTCTTCTTTGCTCGGTGCGGTGAATACCATTGTGACCATTTTCCAATTGCGTGCCAAGGGTATGGATTGGGACCGTCTTCCGTTCTTTGTTTGGGCCCAGCTTGTGACTGGTTTCTTGCTATTATTGGCATTCCCGCCGTTGGAAGCGGCAGGCGTCATGCAATTGATGGACCGCATTTTCCACACGAGCTTCTTCCTGCCCAGCGGCCTGGTCGTCAGCGGTGCTCCTTTGGCGGTCAGCGGGGGAGGCAGCGTGCTTTTGTGGCAGCATTTGTTCTGGTTCCTGGCGCATCCTGAAGTGTACGTCTTGATCCTTCCGGCCTTGGGGATCGTCACCGAGATCATTGCCAATAATATCCGCAAACCAATCTGGGGCCTTAAGTCCATGGTCCATTCGATCATTGCGCTGGGTTTCCTGTCCTTCGTTGTCTGGGCCCATCACATGTACCTGACCAACATGGGCACCAGCATCAGTTCATTTTTCCAGATCACGACCATGATGATCTCGATCCCGTCGGTGATCATCCTGACCTGTTTGTTCATCTCGCTGTGGGGCGGTTCCATACGTTTCAATACCCCCATGTTGTTCGCGATCTCGTTCCTGCCCATGTTCGGTATCGGTGGTCTGACCGGCCTGCCCCTGGGGCTTTCATCGCCGGACATCCACTTGCATGACACCTATTACGTCATCGGCCATTTCCATTACGTCGTTGCCCCAGGGACCATCTTTGCCCTGTTCGCAGGTGTGTATTACTGGTTCCCCAAGGCCACCGGCCGCAAGATGAATGAAGTGCTGGGACAGCTGCATTTCTGGCCGTCGCTCATCTGCATGAACCTTATTTTCTTTCCCATGCTCATCCAGGGCCTGGCAGGGATGAACCGCCGCATGTACGACGGGGGAGCAAGCTATGCCCACAATAACCCGGTCCTGTATTTGAACGTGGTCATTTCCACGGCGGCCTTCGTCATGGGTGCGGCGCAAATATTCTTCATCATCAATGTGTTCTGGAGCATGTTCAAGGGCAAGAAGGTCGCCAACGATAATCCTTGGGATGCGACTACGCTGGAATGGGCCGCGCCAAGTCCTCCGGGGCATGGCAATTTTGTCCATCCGCCGGAAGTGTTCCGCGGGCCTTATGAGTACAGTGTTCCCGGGGCAAAGAAAGATTTTTCCCCGCAATTCGAAAAATGAGACCCTATTAGGAGATGTTGATTTATGTCCTCTGAGATCCCTTATACTCTGGAAGAACGCAAAGACACTGGCTTGAACAATGCCACCTTTGGCATCTGGCTTTTCATTGCCTCTGAGATCATGCTCTTCGGTGGTTTATTCTCCGCCTATATCCTTTTGAGGACCGGGGCAGCGCATTGGCCTGCCGGTGCGAGCATCCTTAATATTCCCATGGCGACCTTGAATACCGTCATCCTGGTGGTTTCCAGTATCGCTGTTGTCTTTGCCTGGGCGGCATTAAAAGAGGGAAATTTCGCGAAATTCCGCGGCCTCTGGGTGCTTTCCATCCTGTGCGGCCTTGGGTTCCTTGTCCTTAAGACCATTGAATACAAGATGAAATTCGCCCATGGTCTGTTCCCTTCATCGAGCACCTTCCTGGCGACCTATTTCACCATGACCGGCCTGCATGCCCTGCACATCATCGGAGGCATCATTGTCAATTCATACCTCGTGGGGCCGGGCGCAGCATTATACAAACAAGACCCTGAGCATTACGGCCATCGCATAGAGATCGCCGGTATTTATTGGCACTTTGTCGATCTTTTGTGGATCATTTTGCTTTTCCCGGTCTTGTATTTGCTTTAATTTTGAACTGGATTCCCGCCTTCGCGGGAATGACACAAGGAAAATAATATGTCCGATTCGCATGATGTTCCTAAAATGGTGGGGATCTACAAGAAATTATTCCTCGTCCTGGTGTCGGTTACGGCCTTTGGCATTGTCATCGCATTGCTGCATGTGCCCGTATGGCTGGCCGTTGCCATCGGCTTTGTCTTCATCGCCCTTAAAAGCACCATGGTCTATGATTCTTTCAAGCATTTGATGACGGGGCGCAATGCCATCATCATCCTTTTCGTGATGACAGCAGCGTTCTTCGCCACCCTGCTTCTTTTACCGGCATGGAACCAGAATGGGCATTTGGATGGGACGGTGGATATTTCGAAAGAGATCCAGATGCAGGAAAAGCCGGTCGGTGCGCATGGAGCAGCCCATGGTGAAGCCCATGCCGAAGGTGCTGCGGCAGCAGAAGGGGAGCATCATGGGAATTAAGAATATCCATATCGTATTCATCTGTGCGTCGATCCTGATCTCAGTTGTCTTTGGTTTTTGGGGACTCAAGAATGATTACCATGCCTTGGGGTATGTGTCCTTAGTGCTGGCCATTGGTCTTATTGTGTATGGTGTGAGTTTCTTTAAGAAGATAAGGGCATTATGATCTGCGCGGTCTGTTTTGGTGATCCGGGCTCACCCATCACACAGGGTTATAATTTGGGTATATTGTCGCTGTTGGGAGTGATCACCGTCGTGCTTTTGGTGTTCTGCGCATTCTTTTTTAATATTTATAAACGTAGCAGGAGATCAACAATATGTTAGGTTTGCCTCCGATCGCATCCGCCCACGGCTATGAGATCGACCAGATGATCTACATCGTCCATGGTTTGATGTTGCTGCTCTTCGTCGGCTGGGGTATTTTCTTTGTCACGGCCTTGATCAAGTTCAATCGCCGTGCCAGTCCTGTGGCAAATTATACCGGTGTGACGAGTCATTTTTCAAGCGTGATCGAGGTTGCGGTCGTCATCGCGGAAGTTATTTTATTGGCCGGTTTCTCCATTCCTTTTTGGGCCAAACAGGTCAATTCATTCCCGAACCGGCCTGATGCGATCGAGATCAGGGTGG
>JAYVSG010000216.1:0-19243 GCA_043775535.1 Candidatus Omnitrophota bacterium | reverse complement strand
GCCGGGTCAACCGCAATTACCGCATCCTCTCGATCGAGCCCAATCTTTGTCACGAGCGTGCTTTGCACAAGCTCAAGAAACGTTTGGCGCGCTTTGATTACAAGCTTTTGGGGGGAGGGCGCACGCGTTCTGAAATGACCTTGTACATCCCGATCTACAACGGCGCACCTGCTTATTCCGCAGCGTCCCTGCGCAAGGATTTTGCCATCCGGACCATGCAGGAGCATTACCGCATTGAAGGCTTCAAGAGCGTGGTTATCGTCGAGCATAAGGTGGAGATCATCCCGCTCGATGAGCTGGGGCTGAAGCCCGACCTGATCAAGATGGACACCGAAGGTTTTGACCACGAGGTACTGCTGGGATTGGTCAATACCATCGAGACCTGCCGTCCATCCATCCTGCTCGAACATAACCCGGACATCATGGGCCCCTTGGCGGATTTCTTCGCCGGGCGCGACTATACCCTGCTCACCTATGACCATCCCGCGGACACGTTCAAGCCTTTCAATGCCGAGAAAGCCGGGCGTTCCTTTGATGAAAAAGGGCTGGTCGGCAGTGTTTTCTGTGTCCCCAAAGAAAAAGCCGCGCGTCTTCCCATCCAGCAGCAGTAATGATAGAATTTAAATAATATGCAGAGCTCCTCCAGAACCATTATCATCCTTTCGGTCAGCAGCGATATCGGTGGTTTTCTGGCCCAGAAATACCTGGACCAGGGGCATACCGTGATCGGCACCTACCGTTCCCGTGAACATTTAAGCAAGTTCCTGGAACATCCCCGCTGCCATTTGTTCGCGCTCGACATCCATGACCACCAAGCCCTCAAGTCATTTGCCGCACAGGTAAAAGCGCTTGGGAAACCTTGGGATGCATTCATTTCTTGTGTGGGGCATCCTTTGCCCATGACACCTTTTTTTGCGACCGATATCGATGAATGGCAGGCCTCTTTTGAGGTCAATGCCCTGGACCAGCTGCGTGCGGTGCATGCGCTTTATCCGCATCGCCGTTCGGGCAGCATGGCGGATGTGGTGTTCTTTGCCGGCGGAGGGACGAATAATGCGGTGGTCAATTTTTCGGCCTATACAGGCGCCAAGATCGTGCTGACCAAGATGTGCGAATTCTTGGATGCGGAGAACCCGGACCTGAACATCTTCATTGTCGGCCCCGGCTGGACCAAGACCAAGGTGCACGAGCGTATCATGGCTGACCCCAAGGTTTCGAGGGAGAAGCTTGAGGAAACACGAAAATTCATGGAAGAAGGTAAGGGTACTCCGCTCGAGGACATCTTTGGATGCATTGAATGGCTGCGCGCCCAGGGCAAGGCGGTTGCCGGCGGCAGGAATTTTTCCATTGTGCACGACCCTTGGAAGCCAGCGGGAGCAAGCGGCCTCGCCCAACAATTGAAGGCGGACAGCAGCATGTATAAACTGCGCCGTCATAAGAACGACTGATCCTATGCTGTATATTTTCTTAGCCTTATTGTCCTTTTGTGCCTGTGTAGGCAGCCATATCCATTTCTGCCGATCGGCATCAAAGACCGTCCTTCATTCCAAGGCCTTCCTTGGTTTGGTGGGCTGTTTCTTGGGTATTTACGCCATATTGTGTTTCTTGGTCCCCGCGCCGTCGCCTGCCTCGGTCTGGGGCATGCCGCTCAAATTGACCGGCGGCGTATTGTTCGTCCTCTGCGCCCCGGCCTACTTGACCTTTTATGTGCTGACCCAGTTGATGAGCCCGTCCAAAAAGATACTCCTCGTGCTGCGGGCCCAAGGGGGCGCGTCATACGCCCAACTGGTCGAAGCGGTGCGGCTGGAGGCATTCATCGACACCCGGCTCAATGATCTGTGCGCCAGCGGCTGCGTCATCCGCCAGGGCGATGTGTGCGTGCTTTCTCCGTCAGGGAAGAGCATTGCCGCGACCCTGGCATTCTGCCAGCGCTTGTTCGGAAGGAACATCGGGGGATAATATGGCGATCGACCTTACGGTGCTGGCGATGGGGTTTGGTTCATTCGTGATATTCCTGGGGATGCACCTGGTATTGATGCGCTGCGTGCGGCCGGAAGCATTGCTCAAGTCCATCACCGGCCTGTTCGCCGTGTCTGTTGCCGCGCACCTGGCCGTGGTCGGCAATTTGTGGGCCTTCAAGGTTCTGGATCTGACCACCGGCCAGTGGCTGGCTGCACTGGCCGTTTCATTCCTGGCCTACGGCCTGGCGGCGTTCAATTACATCCTGTGCGTGTTCGGTCCTTATGAAACATCCGTGCGCATGCGCCTCGTGCGCGAGATCGCGGCCGTGCCCGCTGGCATCGCGGAGAAAGATCTCCGTGAGCGCTATAATGAGGGGGTGATCGTCGACATACGCCTGCGCCGCCTGATCGGTTCCGGCGACATCCATGTCGAAGACGGCATTTATCGTTCTCGGACCGCGGAAAATGTCTTTTTCCTTCTCGACCGTGTCGCGGGAACGCTTAAAACGTGGATCGGTAAATGAGCGGCGTCTTGCCGGCCATCATCGCGCTGTGCGAATCCCTGCAGCTGACCATCATTGTTTCCATCCTGTTCAGTTTTGTCCCCATCAAATTAGACCAGTTCGTTTCAACACTTTTCTTATTGCACCAGCGGGGGATCAGGCCCGAGCGGGAAACCCTGTTCTATTGGGTCTTTGTTTTTGGGGCTATTGCTGTCTATACGCTTTTGCTGCGCTTCCTCAGGAAGGGCGCGGACGCGGCAAGGGTATTGCCGCAATGGCGGATGTGGCTGGCGACTAGTATCGTCTGCCTCCTGCCGCAGCTAGCCGCGATCTACTTCGTATGGGTTTTTCCGCAAGCAGCGTGGGCCCGGCCCGTGCTGTACGGGGGTTGCATACTGGCCGTTCTTTTAAGGATATTTTGGCCGGAGGCGCGCGCCGTCCTTATGCCGGCGTGGACGATGGCATGCGCGTGCGTGCGCAGTATCCCGCCATTTTCTTTTGCTGAGTTTCGTGAACGGTACGAACGCCCGCTGACCATCGGTGTCCTGGCATCAGCAATGGGCATCCAGGTCTTTTTATTGATGTTTGCCGTCTGCGGCCTGAGCACCCATGCGGCTGTCTGGCCTCCGCATGACGGACGGGTCTACGCGGCACTGGTCATGCTTGCCTCGGCGTTGGCGGGGGGAGGTTTTTTTTGGGCCTGCCGTCTTTCATCCGCCGCTGTGGACCGGCTGGCCCCCAGGGCATGGGGCGAAGCGGTGCTGACCTTCCTTTTGCTGAGCGCCCTGTTCAAGATGAGGGTATATTTTTACCAGCCGCTCTTGGCCCAAGATGTATATCAATGGCTATTGGCTGCGGCGCTGCTCAACAAGGTTTGCTGGCCGTTCTTGGAACGGTTCGGCCGGGCCGTTTGCCGTGTGGTGCTGGACGAAGCCAACCGGCCTGCGCTCAAGGTCCTCGCGCAGGCGGGGTTCGTGATATTCATTTTTCTGTTCTTGCGCATCAGCGATCCTGAAGCGGCGGTCGCCCGCGTATTCATGGGCGAGCAGGAGCACCATAATGACGCGTCGTTGATGCATTCCGCGTGGGCTTATCATTCCGGGTCTAAGCTCGACGTGGACGTGAATTGCCGTTACGGTGTCGGTTTCGCGGTCATGACCAGCCATGCGGTTGGGCTGTTCGGAGGCTTCAGCTATTTGAATGTGTTCCTCGTCGTTATGTATGGCTGCATTATTTACTATGTCGCCGCATACGCGTTCTTACGCGCATGGCTCAACAGCGTGCCGCTGGCCATCGCGGGCATCCTGATGGGATTGAAGATGCAGATGTTCCATGATGAGGCCGGCCTCATGTACATGACAAATCCCGGGACCACGGTCATGCGCAATTTCTTCGATATTCCGTTTCTTTTCTGCATCTTCTTTTTCCTCCAGACACGCAAGAATGTTTATTTGGTACTCTCGTCTTTATTGGCCGCGGTAGCGTTGTTCTACGCGATCGACACGGGCACGTACCTGCTGATCGCTTATTATGCGTTCTTGTTCCTTATGCTCACCATGCCTGCGTTCAGGCGGGATATTTGCGCGGGGCGCAAAGATATCCCGAAGGTCGTGCTGTTGGCGGCGCTGCCGCTCTTGGGCGCGTTGTTCTTATTGCGCGTCAGCCAGGGACCCGGGGTTTTCACCGCGCAATTCTGGCATAACATGACGGAATTTGCCCGGTTCATGGTGTGGTATGGCCCTATTCCCCTCGCTGATACATTGCGTGCCCACCAGTGGTGGGCCTTCGGCATGGGCATGGCCATCGCCGCCGCGTATGTTTTTACCCTGATCTTTGTGGGGGGCAGGTATTATTTCGGGAGGACGGACCGGAAAGATGTGCTGGTGCTTGTCCTCTGCGTCTACGGCCTTGGACTTTATCACTATTACATCAATCGTTCAGCCCCGACGAATTATTACACGGTGATCCTGCCGTATGTCTTTATCCTTTGTTTCTGGATACAGCGTTGGGCAGCCCGTTTTCCAGAACGGGCGCAGAAGAAGATGTTCCTGATCTTCATTCCGGCCTGTTTGTATTGCCTGATGACCATGCATTTGGCCGTGGCCTATCCCAATGCATTCACTCTGTCGAGAAACCCGCACACCGATCCCCTGGTGGCCCAACGCTTCAGCCAGGGCAAGCTGGCGTATTTCAATTTCCTTTTCATCGAATACCCGGACGCGTTCAAATTGCCGTTGAATTCCCTGGGGGAGAAGGACGAGGCTTGGCGTACGGAAGACAGCTTCGGTTCGGACGCGGAGCTGAAGGATTATTTCCGCAGGGAATTCAGCTTTCCGGAAGATACAGCCTTGATCAAGGGGCTGACCGCGCCCGACGAGCCCGTGGCCCTTTTATCCAGTTTCGAGATACAGATGCTGATCCAGGCGGACCGCAAACCGTTCTTCTATATATTCCCGCTGTTGAATTCCCGGCCCATGCGCATGCGCTTGGTCGAGGTTACCCATATGTGGACCACCACGCAGCTTCAACAGACCATGGGCCAGCTGGAAACGCAGAAGCCGCCATATGTGTTCATGGAGCGATTGTTCCTGGCCGATCAATTCTCACAAGCCTATTTGTACGATATGCCGGGGTTCCTGGAAGTGCTTTTTTATATCCGTGAGCATTATGTGCCATACCGGATGGGGAAATTCTTGGTGGCCATGAAATTGAAAGATCAGTGATGCTAACCTTGCGCGGTACAGACCTGAGAAGAGCTTTTCTACTGGCCGGGCTCGTTTTTGTCGAGAGCGTGCAGCTGGTCATTGTTCTGGGGTTGATCTCAAGCTTTGTTCCCATTGCGGCAGACCCTTTTAACGCAGCCTTGTACCAGCGGTACAAGGATGTCCTGAAACCGGAGAGGGAGACCGGGATCTATCATGCTTTTATTGCGGCCGGCATCCTAGCTCAGGGGGCGGTCGCGTATTCTTTCCGGGCCCGGCTGCACGATGCGGTTTTCCTCGACCAGGTCAAACGCCTGCTCTTGGTCGACGGGTGCTGGGTGGCCCTGCAGCTGTTTGCCATATTCAAGATGCTCATCCAGCATGATTCATGGTGGGCCAGGGGCATTCTGTATGCCGCGCTGGCCGCGTCGTTCTTGACCCGCGTGCTGTGGCGGTATGTTGCGCCGCATGTGCCTTTGTTCAAGCTGCCGTCTTTTAAGATCAGGGAGGAGCTCGCCCATGCGGGGTGGTGGATCCTGTGGGTGACCGGCATCACGATCCAGGCCGGCGTCGGGATCAACTGGCTTTCCGCCCTGTCCTTTGAACGCCAGCCCGTGTTCTTGTACGCGGCGGTCATGGCCATCATGTGTGCCGCGGCCGTGTTGAGTTTTAAGAAGTTCAATGTATGTCGGGAATATTCCCGGGCGCAGATCGTGACGGAGGGGATCATCGCCTTCCTGCTTTTGAGCGCTGTCTTTAAGATCATTGTGTATGGGCCGCGCAATACGCTGGCCATCCATGCCGCCTATGTGCTTCTGGCCGCTGCGGTCTTGAATAAATTCTTTTGGTCTCATGTGGCCGCGGCTGGGCGGAGCGTATATGCCTTTGCGGCGGATCCCGCGAACCGTAGGGTGCTGGTAACGCTGGCAGATGCCGGCTTTATCGTGCTCCTCATCGCCATGGTCTATATCCCCGACCTGGAAGCGGTCGAGGCCAAGATGTATATCGGCGAACAATTCCATCACATGAACCATTTCATCATGGCACCCGGCTGGGCCTATGTCAGCGGCTGCGTGCTCAATGTCGATGTGACGTCACGGTACGGGGTGGGGGTGCCGGTCGTCTTGACCACCCTGGCCAAGCTCTTCGGGGGATTCAGTTATTTGAACATCATCAAGGTGGTGATGTCCTTGAGCATTGTGTATTACGTGGCGGCCTATGTCTTCCTGCGGCTCTGGCTTAAGAGCGTGCTTCTGGCCGCCGCTGCCATGCTGATGCTGATCAAGCTGCAGATGTTCTATTCGCTTGCCTTCCCGCAGCCCTTCACCTATCCAAGCGCCACGCCGGCGCGTTTCATGTTCGACATCATTTTCATGTTTGCTATCCTGGCACATGTGGGACAGCAGAGGCGCCTGTACCTGTGGCTGGCCGCCGTAAGCTGTTCGGCCGCCATCTTCTATATGACGGAAACGGGGCTTTATTTGACCGCAGCGTTCTACATGTACCTTTGCGTGCACGCGGTAGCGCCTGCGTTACGCATATGGTTGTTCTCTTCCCGTCGGAATATTCTTGATGTCCTCTCCTGTGTCGTCTTTGTGCCGGTCGGGGCCTTTGCCTTTTTCTGGATGGAGGCGGGGGCGCACGTGTGGACGCAGCAATTCTGGTACAACATGTTCGAATTCTCCAAACAATTCACGGCGGGCCTGGCTTCCGGGCCTTTTTACGGTGGCCTGCCCTATGGACAATTTTGGGACCTCTTGGTCGGCGTCCTGTTCCCTGCCCTGTATGTGTTGACCATCCTCGTCGTGGGGACCTTGTGTGTGCAGGGCCGTTTGCCGCCGGCGCATCTTTTGGTCTGCGTCTTGGCTGTCTATGGCCTGGGGGCCCATCATTATTATATTGTCATGTCGACCTTGAATAATTATTACATGCGCTCCCTGCCATTTGTTTTTGTCATGTTCTACTGGATCCGCATGGCATCCGATAGCCTTCGTCCGGCGCTGCGTTTGAAGCTCCTCCTGGGGCTTCTGTTGTTCTGCGGCTATGCCCTGTGGACGAACCATCATTATCTGAGTTACCCCAACATATTCAACTTCTCCCGCAACCCCATGATCGATCCCCTGATCGCCGAGACCCTGCCCAGCGGAGGCACGTATTTCCATCATAAGGTGCGTTGGGTGCCGGAATCGCTCAAGACCCCTTTGAATTCCGAAGGCAAGGCAGAAGAGGGGATCAAGTCGGAAGCGGATTTTGGGTCCGACGAAGACCTGAAGGCCTATTATAAAAAGGAGAGCGATCTGGGGGAGGATGCGGGATTGATCCGCTCATTGACCACGCCCCGGGAGCCTGCGGCACTGATCAGCAGTTTTGAGACGGAGATGCTGATGCAGGCCGGACGCAAACCGCTGTTCTATTATTTTTCCGTCTTCTTTTCCCGCCCGTTGGCAATGCGCACCCTGGGCAATACCGAGATCTATACGACGAAACAACTGGCGCGCATGATCGCCCAGCTGGAGAAGGCATCGTCCCCCTATGTCTTCATGGAACGTATATTTTTGAGAACTGACATTCCGGCCCAGTATCTGTATGATGAGGAAGGCCTGATGGCCCTTTTAAGTTATGTCAAAATACATTATCGTCCTTACCGTTACGGGAAATACCTGGTGGCCATGAAACGCATCTTGCCGGAGGACAAATGAGCCGTCCCGAATTGTCCCTGGTCCTCCTGGCGTACAAGGCCGGCGCTTCCATACGTCCATTTGTAGAGGAAGTGATGGCCGCGTTCACCCGGGCGGGCATCAAGGATTATGAGCTTATCCTCGTCGGGAATTATGTGGAAGGCGGCCGTGACACGACGCCGGATGTGGTGGCGGCGTTGGCCGGAGAACATAAATGCATCCGTTATTGTGCTGTGCCTAAGCAGGGATGGATGGGTTGGGACATGCGCATGGGGCTTAACATGGCAGAAGGGCAATACATCGCGGTCATGGACGGGGACGGACAGATGCCGGTCGAGGATGCGGTGAATGTTTACCAGGAGATCCGCCGCGGTGGCCTGGATCTTGTGAAGACCTACAGGATTTCCCGGGGTGACGGCCCCCTGCGCAAGACCATCTCCTATGTTTATAATCTGGTCTTTTGCATCTTCTTCCCCGGGCCTTGCGTGCGGGACGTCAATTCCAAGCCCAAGATCATGACCCGGGCGGCATATGAACAGTTGGTGCTGACCTCCGACGACTGGTTCATTGACACTGAGATCGTGATCCAGGCCAGGCGCCTGCGCCTGAAGCTTGGTGCTATACCCACGACCTTCCTGGGATTGACGGGCCGCCGGTCCTTCATCAGCTACAAGGCCGTGTTGGAATTTTTGAAGAATTTGATCATGTACAGGATAAGGGAGCCCAAGCGCCATGGAAGAGTTTGACGCCTACGCGGACAATTATAAGGAGATCCTGGACCGGAGCTTTAAGTTCTCCGGCGACGGGGTCGAATATTTTGCCCGACAGAAGGCCTTATATGCCCTCCGTCATATGCCGGCGGATTTCAAAGGAAGGGTGCTGGATTTCGGCTGCGGTGTGGGGATCCTGTCCCAAGCCTTGAAACAATGCATGCCCCAAGCCCAGGTGGACGGCTATGATCCTGCCTCTCAGGCCGTGGACAAGATGCCTCTGCATTTGAAGCAGCAGGGGACCTTCACCAACGATCTAAATAAGCTGAATGCTCCCTATGATCTGATCGTGGCGGCCAATGTTTTCCATCATGTTCCCAAACCCCAGCGGGCGGGAACAGTGCAGATGTTAAAAGGCCTTCTGGCCGCCACCGGCGTGCTCATGGTCTTTGAGCACAATCCTTTGAATCCGTTGACGCGCAAGATCGTGCGTGAATGTGTCTTTGACCGCGGCGTCATCCTCCTGACCCCCGGCGAGGTTAGGTCCTATGCCGACCAGGCTGGTTTCGGCAGCCTTGAACATTCCTATACCTTGTTCTTTCCCCGTTTTGCCTCTGGCCTGCGTCCCCTGGAAGATTCCTTGGGATGGTGTCCCTTGGGCGCACAATTTGCCGTGATCGCCCGGAGGGCTGGCCGATGAAGCCGTGGTTCCACACAACAAAAGACGATGCGTCATTGTATGATGCCGCGGTGCTGACCACCTTTGTTATGCTGGGGGCTTTGCAGCTTTTGATCGTCATGGTCTATGTGTTCAGTTTTATTCCGATCACGCTGGCGCCTTTTATCAAGGACCTGCCGCTCAAATTGCAGCAGACCATCCTGCCCGAGCGGGAGATCTTTTTTTACCGCGTCTTTATTGCGGCCGCGATCGCGGCCCAGTGTGCCGCAGGGTGGGTGATGTACAGCAAGGAGCGTAGCAGAAGGTCATGGAAGTCCCTCAAGGGCCTGATCATCGTCCAGAGTTTCTGGCTGTTGATGGAATTATTTGCAGCGTTCAAGATGTATGCCTACGAAGGCCCGGTTTGGGCGCGGGCACTGTTGTATGTTTCGTTTGCGGGAGCGGTCTTAACGGCGGTATTTTGGCCTGAGATGGAACGCGGCATATTAAAGATCAGAGAGGGTATGATGGAAAAACAGAGCACAGCGGCCCGTTGGGTGGACTTCGGCATTCCCGTCCTTTTAGTACTATTCCTGTGGATCCCCGACGTTGAAAGGGCCCTGTCGCGGGTCTTTGTGTGGGAACAGTTCCGCAATCTTGATCAGGCCTTCATGCTGCCCGGGCTGGCGTATTTAAAAGGCCTGGTCTTGAATAGGGATGTGGCCGCACCGCAAGGGGTGGGCGTCGCCGTCCTCGTCAGCCGCTTAGCACAAATGGTCGGCGGTTTTGATCACGCGCACGTGCTCCAGGTTTTGATGGGCATGGCCATTCTGTATTATGCGGCCCTGTATGCCTTTGTCAGGAATTGGTTGGGCAATGCGTTCGTGGCTGCCTTTGTTGTGCTAATGGCGGTCAAATCCCAGATCTTCCATAACGGGATAAGCCCCCTCGTGTGGACATCCCCGCAGGACACGCCGGTCCGCCATTGGCTGGACCTTCCGGTCCTGTTCTTGTTCCTGCAGCATGCGCGTACGGGAAAGCCTTCGTACTTGAAATGGACTGCCGTTGGGGTCGGTCTGGCCCTGGCCTACAATCTGAGTCTTGGCCTGTCCTTGCTGGCGGCCTTGTATGTTTATACGGCGTGGCTGTTGATCGTCCCTGAACAGCGCGCCGTTATTGCGCCGTCGTATAAAGCGCAGCGCAGGCTGGTCCTTTACGGCATCCTGCCCTTTGTGGTTATGCCGGCCGTGCTTTTTCTCCTGCAAGGCAATGCGGTGCTTCATGCGGCATACTGGTCCCATTTGATCGAACCTTTGAAGGAGGCCATGCAGGGGGTGGGGGCGTTGCCCATTTACGCATGTTTAAGGGAGCGCCAATTCTTCGCCTTTTTCTTAGGGTTTGTGATCCCGTTGATTTACGCCGTGACCCTCATGGCCATGGCAGGGCGCTGCTCCTTGAAGAAAGCAACGGGCACGGACCTGTTCATTGTCCCGGTCTGCGTGTATGGACTGGCGATGTACATGCATTATCCCGCCCATGCGTCGACGAGCCATTATTATGCCGTGAGTATGCCCTTGTTCTTGGTCATCGGGTTCTGGGCATGGCGGATGACGGCCTGTTTGAGCGCGGCCAAGGCCGTCTCTGTGTCATGGGGACTAGCCCTGTTTGCCCTGGCGGCATTGATGACCAACACCCTCTTTGTTTATTATCCTAATGTGCTTGATATTGCGCGGTTGGACCCGTCGGTCGAGAAGGGGATGTACCGGACACAATCACGTTTTGACATGGATGCAGCCATGATCGCGCAATTGACCCCGGCCGCGTCGCAGGTCCCGGTGCTCGCCAGTTTCGAAGCATCCATCCTCATGCAGGCCGGGCGCCAGCCCTTCTTTTATGATGCGCCGCTGGTCAGTTCCCACCGGATGGATGAGCCGGTATTTGCCGGAACATCATTGCTCACCAAGGCGCGTGTTGAACGGACAGTACGGCAGATCGAGGTCCGCGCTCCGGAGTATATTTTTATCGAGAAGGGCTTGCTCGCCCCGTTATCTCCTCAATTCGAAGCCTATTACCCGGGGGTCGCGGCCTTGATCAAATTTATTTCCGCTTCTTATGCACCCGAGGTGCAGGGGCAATATTTAACCGCACTGCGTAAGAAATGAACTTAACCTTCCTTTTATCGGCCGTTGCCCTTATTGAAACCCTCCAGGCGCTGCTTTTGGTCTTGAGGTTTGTGGACTTGCCGCCTTTGGGTGCGTGCTGGGTTTTTTTAGGGCTCCTTCTTATTTTTCACACAGCGGCCATGTATTTGGGCCGTGGCCGACGCTTCGACGATCGGAAGGGATCGCTCCTGTTGTACGCCGGGCTGCAGGCGGTTCTCACGGCCATCCTGATCGAAGCGGCCTATAAACTGGTCATCTATGATTATCAGCCCCAATTGGCGCGAGGGGCTTTTGATGTGGTGATGACCGCGGCCGTTCTTGCCAAGATATTTTGGAAACAACTCAAGATATTCTTGGTTGCGGCATATGGTCTTGTGGTGCGGCTTCCGAACAGGGCGGCTGTGACGGTCTTGGCCGATGTATTGGTCGTGGCCTTTCTCGTCCTTTTCATTTATGTGCCGGATGGCCGCGGGGCCCTGGCCCGCATGTTCATCGGCGAGCAATTCCACCATTGGGATTTCTTCATGGCGCCTGCCTGGGCATATTTGAAGGGGGCCCTTCCCTATGTGGATGTGATCTCGCAATACGGGGTGGGCATCCCGGTAGTGATGGGGTTAGCCGGAAAATTTTTTGGCGGGTTCAGCTACGAGCGCATCTTCTCATTGTTCGTGATCCTTGTCATCATGTATTACATTGGCCTTTATGTGTTCCTGCGCCAATGGCTCAAGAGCCTTCCCATTGCGCTCTGCGTCCTGTTCATGGGGATCAAGACCCAGATGTTCCATCCCGGCGTCAATCCATTCGTCTTCACCTATCCGAGCTCGATCGTGCTGCGCAATATCCTGGATGTATTTTTCTTCTTTACCATCCTGGCCCATTTGAACAATGGGAGGCAGGTGTTCCTGTGGCTGGCGGCCCTGCTCGCAGGCCTGGCCATTTTTAATTTGACCGACACCGGCGTGTATTTGACCGGAGCCTTTTATGTGTATGTGCTGTTCAATGCATTGATGCCCCAGAGCCGTCTGGCATGGCCCGTGGCCGCAGGCTTGGTGACGGCGGTGCCGGTCTTGGTGATGGCCTTGTTCTACGCGGTCGTCGGGCATCATGTGTTCACAGGCATGTTCTGGTACAATATCCAGGAATACATCGTGTATTTCCTGGCAGGCCACGGCATGGTGCCCATGACCGAAGACATCCACTACCATTTTTATTGGCAGGCCTTTATGAGCGTGGCCATGCCGCTCCTGTATATCTTCACCATGCTGCTGGTGGGCATTCTTTGTTATTTGCAGAAGATCGACCGCCGGCATATCTTTGTGGTGGTGCTCTGTGTGTATGGCTTGGGACTGTACCATTATTTTGTGGCCCGGTCGGTCTTGACCAGTTATTATGTCAGCGGGTTGCCGTTCTTTCTGGTGCTTGGATTCTGGATCAAGGCCGTCATGGGCCGTCTCAACCTTGCGTGGCGTTTGCCCTTGGGGATCTGCGGCGCTGCGATCGCCTTCTTTGCCTTGATGACCACGCATCAGGTGTCGGCCTATCCCAATGTTTTCAATTTTTCGCGCAACCCCTTGGTCGACCCTGCCGTGACCCTGCCCTGGCCGGATGAACGCCGCTATTTCAACCATTTGTTCATCACCATGGGGCCGGAGTCCAAATTGCCGGTCAATTCACTGGGGGAGACGGATGAATGGCTTTTCCTTCAAAGTGATTTCAAGTCCGATGACCAGGTCAAGAAATTCTATGACCAGGAATTTGACCTTAAAGAAGATGCGAAGCTCATCGCATCCCTGACCCGGCCGGATGAGGCGGTGGCCATGGTCAGCAGTTTTGAGGTGAGGCTTTTGATGCAGGCGGACCGCAAGCCGTTCTTTTATTTCATGCCGGTACTGTTCTCCAGGCCCATGCACATGCGCACCTATCCGTTGGAATGCGTGCACAGCGCGGGATACCTGAAAAAGATGATGGATCAGATGAAGGACGGGCGGCCGCCGTACATATTCATGGAACGCGTTTTTCTCCAGACCGAGGTGCCGCCGTCCTACAAGGACGATTACACGCGCCTGCTTGAGATCGTGGGTTATATCCGGGCACACTATGAGCCGGTGTCCTATGGAAAATACCTGGTTGCCATGAAAAGGAAGATCGACTGATGCCTGTTGCGCTGCGTAATATCCTGGGATTGTCCGGACTCGTTCTCGTCGAGTCCTTGCATGTATTGATCCTGATCGTCACGGTATTCAATTTCTTTCCCATCACCATCGCGCCTGAGGTCTGGCAGCGGTACTTCCAGTTCCTGTATTCGGCGATCAAGCCGGAGAGGGAGATGCTTTTTTACCGGCTTTGGATCCTTTGTGCGATCGCGGGGCAGGTGATCATGCTCTGGTGGTTCCGGAAGAAATTGGAAGACCCGGAGCTGTTGAGGCGTGCGCGTGCTTTTGCCCTCAATGAGACGGTCTTCTTGTTCCTGCTGCTGTTCTGTGTGTTCAAGGGCTTGCTTTATCCAGACCAGGCATGGATCAAATGGCTGTTCTATGTTGGCCTTGGCGCATCATGGGCCGTGCGTATATTCTGGCCCGAGGTGCGTAAGGCTGCCGGACGTATCTATCCCATCATCACACGCCCCGTTCCCGCCATCGCCTTTAATGCCGCTATGATCATCGGCATCATTATCCTGATCTATCCCGTTGATATCGAGGCGGTATTGGCCCGGGTCTTCATCCAGGAGCGCTTTTACCATTTCGACGCGGTCATGATGTCCCCGGCCTGGACGCTGTTGACCAAGGGAACGCTCAATATCGATGTGACCAGTATGTACGGCATCACCATCACCAATATGGTCCTGACGCTCTCCCAATGGATCGGCGGTTTCAGTTATGCCAATGTCCTCAAGGTCTTCATTTACCTGACCATTGCCTATTTCATCGGGGCGTTCCTGTTCCTGCGTTTTTGGCTGGGCAGTTTCTTGATCGCCGCCGCCGGCACCTTCCTGGCCATCAAATTCCAAATGTTCCACTGGGGGGTCGCGCCCATCATCTGGGAATTCTTCTCTGCCACGGTCGTGCGCTATTTATTCGACATTGTTTTTCTCGCCTGCATCCTGCACCATATCCGTTTTGGGAGCTGGGGATTATGGGCGGCGTGCATCTGCTCCGGGATCTCCCTGGCCTACATGATCGATACCGGGACCTATCAATGGCTGGCCTTATGCGCCTATGTGGCGCTCCTTTTATGGGAGAGATCGTATAAAGAGAAGAAGGACATATGGTCGCAATGGCAGCTGGCTGCTGTATGCCTCATTCCTTTTGGCCTAGCCGCACTGGTCCTGCGTGTGCTTGGAGGTCCGGCCGTCTTTACAGGGGAATTCTGGCGCAATGGATTGGAGCAGGCCAATGCTTTCTTGAACGGCCAGGGGGCGCTGCCCATTTACACCAATTTGTCCCAGGGCCATTTCTTCGCCTTCTTTATGGGGCTGTTCATACCTGTTGTGTATGTGTTCTCTCTGTTATTGGCCGCCGCGGCCTGCATGCTTGGCCGGGCCCGGCGGGAATTCTTGTTCGTCGTGGTGCTGTGCGTGTACGGGCTTGGCACCTACCATTATTTTGTCTGCCGTTCGGCCTTGTCGAGTTACCATGCGGTCGACATTCCCTTTGTGTTCCTGCTCTGTTTTTGGCTCAGGGAAGGGCTGATGCGTCTGTCGGCCGACCTGCGCCGGATATTAAGCATGGCGGTTTTCGTATTGAGCCTGGGAGCCTTGCTCACCAACGCACTGTTCACTTATTATCCCAATCTTTTAAATCTGGGGGGCTATGACAATGCCCGCGAAAAGGCATACTTCCGGGAGCATTTCCATTTTGAAGAGGATGCCGCCTTGATCGACCGCCTGACCTCACCCGACGCAAAGGTGCCCTTGATCAGTAATATGGAAACAAAGATCCTGATGGAGGCCCGGCGCCGACCGTTCTTTTATTATTTTCCCATGATCTATTCCAATTTCACCAACATGGACACATTCAACCGCACGCATATGTACACCACCGATCGGCTGGCACGGATCCTGACGCAGTTGGAAACATTGAAACCTGAATATATCTTTGTGGAAGAACGCATGATGGACCGCAAGGCTGCGGAGCAATATTTCCAGGACCAGGATGCTTTTGCCATCCTGATGGGGTATGTGCAGAAGAAATATGAACAGGTCGAAAAAGGGAAATATCTATTCGCCCTGCGGCGCAAGGGAGGGATATGAGTTTCAATCTCGTCCTGTTAACAGCACTGGTCCTCGTTGAGAGCATCCAGTTCCTGCTGGTCCTGGTCTATGGGTTCACCTTCCTTCCGCCGTCGTCCATTTACCAAGGCGTGACCATGCCGGAATGGCTGGACGGTTTGCAGCCGGAGAGAGAGCTTTTGCTGTACCGCATCTTTGTCTTGAGCGCCATTGCCTTTCAAGCCGCTGCTCTTTGGCGTTTTAAAGATAAGCTCGATGATCCGGCGTGGGGGAAGGCCTTGCGGCGTTTCCTGGCCGTCGAGTCCTTGATGCTGGGCCTCATCTGTTTTGTGGTGTTCAAACTTTTGGTCTACGGGCACCCCTGGCTTAAGAACATTGCCTGGCCCAGCCTGATCGTCGTGTCCATCCTCATCAAGTTGTTTTGGTCTAGGGCCCGCGCAACGGGTAACGATGTCATGGCCTTTATTCACAGGGAACACAACGGGCCTTTCTTGCGCATGGCCATGGACTTGGCCTCCCTGTCCTTCATCTTTGCGGTCATCTATCTGCCCGATATCGCCGGCGTGAATGCGCGCACCTTTATCGGGGAACAATTCCACCACATGAACACCATGATCATGGCGCCGGCCTGGGGCTACAGCATGGGTGTGGTGCCTAACCTGGATGTGAACGCGCAATATGGCATGGGCATGCCGATGCTCATCGCGACCATTGCAAAATTTATGGGCGGGGTCACCTACGAACATCTCACCGCGGCCTTGGTCGGGATCTGCATTGTTTATTATTGGCTGTGTTATGTTTTTATAAGGTTATGGTTCAAGAGCGCGCTTCTTGCCGCGGCAGGGGTCATCCTTGCCATCAAATGGCAGATGTTCCATCCGGGCATGTATCCGTGCATCTTCAACATCCCCAATGGCCTGGTGGTCCGGTATTTTCCGGACATCCTTTTCTTCCTTTTGATCCACCGGCATATCCACACACAGCGCCCGGCTGCGCTCCTGGCTGCCGCGGTGTGTGCGGGGGCGGCGGTATTCTATGTGACCGACACCGGCGTGTACCTGGCCATGACCTTCCATGTGTACCTGCTCTACCTGCTTGCCGCAGATATTGTCTTGAACCGATTGGGAGCGGTCAAAAGTATATGGCGGGCCGCGAGGTATTCTGTGCTGACAGTATTGACCGCAGCAGGGCTGTTCTGGATGATCCTCGGAAATTTCATTTTTACGGCGCAGTTCAGGAGCAACATGAGCGAGTTCGTGCAGTTCTTCCTGGACGGCTATGAAGTGCTCCCCATGACGAAAAGCCTGACCGACCACCAATTCCTGCAGGGCATGATGGGTTTTGTCATTCCAGCGGTATATATGTTGACCCTGCTCACGGTCACCGCCATGGTCTTTCTGCGGCGCATTCCTGCCGCAAATATCTTGGCCGCGATCTTCAGCATGTACGGCCTTTTGCTGCACCATTATTATGTGGTGCGCTCGGCATCCACCCAGTATTATGTGATGTGCCTGCCCTATGTGTTCATCCTGTGTTTTTGGGCGTACCAGGCATTGGGCTTTGCCCGCGGCAGGCTTCGCCGCAATATCCTGATGGGTGCGGTGGCGGCAGCCATGTTCGCGCTCATGACCATGCATCAATTCGTGGTATACCCGAACATGTTCAACCTGTCCCGCAACCCCTTGACCGACCCGTATGCCCGTCCGAAGCTTGAAGGCGGGAAGAATTATTTCCACCAGTTGTTCACCCGCATTCCAGAGGAGCTCAAGCTGCCCTTCAATTCCATGGGCGAGCACGACGAGCAGCTGAAGGTGGAGGATGATTTTAAGTCGGACGCAGAGCTAGTGGATTATTACCGTCGTGAATCGGTGTTCAAGGAAGATGCGGACCTGATCGCCGGGTTGACACCGGCTGGCGGGAGGGCTGCGGTCATGAGCGGGATGGAGATCCAGATGCTCATGCAGGCGGACCGTAAACCGTTCTTTTATTATTTCCCGTTGCTGGTCGAGCGCCCCATGCGCATGCGCAATTTTCCGTCCACCCATTTGCATACGGTGGCGCGCCTGCAGAGGACGCTCAAACAATTGGAGGAGGAGAGGCCGGAATATGTGTTCATGGAACGGATATTCCTCATCGACAAGGTGAGCGCTGATTTCTTGTTCTGGTCGCAGGATTGTGTGGCCTTGGTCAATTATGTGCGCGTGCACTATGACCTGTACAAGCAGGGTAAATACATGGTGGCGATGAAAAGGAAGGCCGGATCATGAGACCGTGGATCAGGGACGGGGACCATTCGATATTGAATATAACGGCCGGCGCCTTCCTGGTGCTGACGGCGGGTGTGCAGGTCTTGATCGCCACCGCGCTGGTCTACAGTTTTATTCCAATCCCATTGTCTCCGCTGGTCAATGACCTGTTCCCCCGGCACCGGCAGCTGGTGCTGCCCGAGAGGGAGATGTTCCTGTACCGGTGCTTCCTGGTATTCATTATCGCGGCGCAGGGCTTATTAGTATGGAAGCTCAAGGACAGGCTCCGACAGAAGTCGTTGTGGCAAAGCCTCTGGCCCTTGTGCCTGGCGGAAGCCGCATGGCTGTTCCTCATGCTTTTTGCGCTGTTCAAAGGATTTGTCTACGGCTTTCCGGTGTGGACCAAGGGCATTTTGTATTTCGCCCTGGCCGGGGCCTTATTGAATAAATTGTTCTGGGGTGAGATCAGGTCTGCGCTGGCCCGCGGATATGCCTATGCCGTTGACCATCCTGTTCTGTGCACAAGATGCGCCGACGTGGCCGTTCCTGTCCTGATCATGGCGATGTTCTTTGTCCCCGATTTGACCTCGGTCGTGGGGCGCATGTACATGGGGGATTCCCTGCACCACATGGACTCTGGATTGATGGCGCAATGCTGGGCCTATGCCAAGGGCTTGTCCATGAATGTGGATATCTATGCGCATTACGGGTTAGGCATGCCCGCCTTCATCACCTGGGTCACCCGCACGCTCGGTGTTTTCTCATATGAAGGGGTGGTGGGCACCTTGATCGTCGGTGCTGCGGTGTATTATATTGCCTGTTATTTTTTCCTGCGCAGTTGGCTGAAGAACGTCCCTGCCGCGATCGCCGCCACCCTGATCGCCATTAAATGGCAGATGTTCCATCCCGGCACCTATCCGTTCGTCTTTACCTATGCGTATACGACGGTGTGGCGTTTTGGTTTCGACATTGTGGTCTTGTTCCTGCTCTTGGGTCATATGCGGCGGGGTAAGATGTACTTGGTCCAGACAGCCGGTGTGGTCTCTGGGCTGGCCTTATTCCATGTGTCGGACACTGGGATCTATTTGACCGCGGCCTTCCTGTTCTATGTGGCATGGTTAACCGCCATCCGTGTCATGGACGACCGCACCCAATGGCGCAAGGCTGCGGCAGATGCGGCGATCACGGCACTCCTGCCTGCGGCGAGCCTGTTCACGTGGATGCTTTTGTTCCAGGGCAGGCATATCTTCACACCGGAATTCTGGTCGAACATGACCGAGCGGGTGGCCCTATTTTTTGCCGGCCATGGCAACCTGCCCATTTACCAAAGTTTGGTCGACGGGGATTATGCCGCATCCCTGATGGGGTTTGTCATACCCCTAGTGTATTGCGGGG
>JAYVSG010000215.1:0-6498 GCA_043775535.1 Candidatus Omnitrophota bacterium | reverse complement strand
GTCCATCGGCCAAGAACACATAGGCCTCGCGCCGCGACTGTTCATCCAGACCATCCACATCATCCTCGATCCTGACCTTCTCGCCTTCCAGCAAGCTCTGGGCATAGGTCAGGGCCTGTTCTTCCAGGGAGATCACTGCATCATCATCCTGCACGACAACCATGCCGTCCTCATCATGCTCAATGTATTTACGCGCAGGTGCTCCGAAGGATTCAATGCCGATCATCTTGATCCTGCGGCCATCCTCAAGCAGGACCGTATCCGCACTGGTGACCTTGACCACCAGCGCCTCATCCTGTTTCTTGGAGAAGCCGATCAGGTCATCCGTTGCCGCGTGTGCAGGCAGGCCCCATCCACAGATCAAAAGCGCTGTGAACATCCAGATCAATACGTTCATATTTTTCATGTTGTGCGACGGATCACGAATGGGGCAGAGTTTCGATCTTAAGGACATAATTATAACCTAGACTCTTGACTTCGCTTACCTTGAACCCTTCCTGTGATAATTTATCCAATGGACCTGAATGCCATTTCTTGATCAAGGCGTAGGTCACCGGCCTGGCCGCCAAAAAAACCTTCAATTGTTCTACCGTAGTTAGGATCGGGATGGGATGTGGACTGAAATAATTACTTCCATCCATATCCAGCACCGCCACATCCTGGCCAGTGTAATACCGAACCCCACGGGCATATGCCTTGGACGACAGGATCACGGTCTTTTGTCCCGGCGCATGCGGTAAATACTGGGACAACATATACGACGACCCATACGGCTCAAGATCTGTTTTAATGAAGAACAGGGTGAACAAGAACGGCAGCAGGCACAAACTCAATACCGCCAACGCACTGGACAATTTTTCCTTGAGCATAAGCACGATCCCTGCACCCGACCACATGACCAATAAGGCAGATAGAAAATAAACCGGGACCACGGAAGAAATATAGGCCTTATACGCATGATAGGCCGGCACAAGCGCAATGCCGAATACGCCTACAATAACCAAGACCACCCATACCCCCACCTTTATTGCCCTGTCCTTAGGCAATGAGATCCGGCTCGCAATAAAGCCTCCCGTCAACAGGGCCAGCGCCGGAAATAAAGGCATGATATAACTGGCCAGTTTCGAATGTGCGCTTTGAAAGATCACAAGGACGACCAGCAGCCAGCTTAGAAGCAAATATTCAAATTCTCCCGCACCCCATTTAAGTTTCTTGAACAGGTCATATAAAGCAAAGAGCACAAACAAACTCCATGGGAAGAATCCGGCGACCATGGTCAGAGGATAGAAATACCAGCGGTCACTTGCCCGATGCTCTGCTTCCACCAAACGGCGCCAATGATCATTGTAAAAGAACTCCTGTATGAAGGCCTGGCCATATTGCCTGTACATGGCTTCATACCAGGGCAAGGCCAGGGCCATGCACAATAACAGGCCGATCACGAACCATCGGTCACACAAGAATTTGATCTGACGACGGTATAAAAGAAAAAGGGCGACGGACAGGCCCGGTATGACCAGACCCAAAGGCCCCTTGGTCAAGACCGCCATTGCAGCAAAGAAGTAAAACCCAAGTATACCCGCCACCTTGCGGCGGGGAATTGAAAAGGCCAGATAAAAACACAGGAACGCATACAGAATGAACACAGAAAAGATCATGTCGGTGAATACCGTCTTTGCCATACCCGTATACAAGGCTCCGGAACAGAGGACCAGTGCTGACCAAAACCCTTTGCGTTCATCCCTGAAACCAAGCGTGCCTAAGGCATATACCGCCAATACACCGAACATGGCAAACAAAGCCGGAAAGAAACGCGCGCTAAAAGGACTTTCCCCAAAAATATCGAAGGCGACTCTCAGCAGCCAGTAGGTGAGGATGGGTTTTTCGAACTGGGGTTTGTTGAAGATATATGGGGTCATCCATTCCCCCTTCTGCCCCATTTCCCTAGCGGTCAGGGAATAAAAGACCTCATCCGGCTCGGTAAGGGAAATAAGATCGTTCCCCAGAAAGAACAGGACAAAAGACAGGGCCAGAAGCGTCAAAAGGCGTTTGAACAGGAAGGATCTCTGCATAAGTTGGCTATTCTACATGAAATAAAAAGCCCCTGCAATCCATTATTCCGAGGTGAGCAAGGCGCGGAGATTCTTAAGGCTGGAGAAGGGAATGTCAACGACAAGCGGATTGACCACGAACCCGGGAAGGAAGCCTCCGGGGTCGCTGTGCTGCTGAAAAAAGACCTCTGTCCGTCCCCCCGGTAATGGAGTAAACCGCCATATCGATTTCAAATAGGTAACCCTCACCTTGCCCTTCACCCTAGGCAGCCTGTCCGGCAGGGCCGAGAGCACATAGGTGACGACCCCTTTGGCATCCGTGGACTTGATACTTTTGAACACAGAATCACGTTCGGACACGGGACCAGGCAGGTGGATGACGAAATAATCGATCTTCGCCCCGTCCTCTTCCCCTATGCTTTCCGAATGGGTGCATTGATAGAACCAGCGGGGCGTTTGTTTTGGGTCTTGGAAAAGCTCGATCACCCGAGCGATGGGAGCATCGACCACGGTCACGGCCTTATATTCCAGGATGGGAGAACCATCCACCTTGCGGGTGTGAACAGCAACGCCCTCCTTGTCCCGGCGCAACTGCCATTCATGCTCATCGGCATGCACATTCTGGACGAAAAGGACCATGGCCAGGCAGAGAAGGAATTTCATACCGTCATTTTAACACAGGATGCAATAAAACAGCGGGAAGAAAATAGGAAAAGTGGCGGGGAGTGGATTTAAACCACCGACCTGTCGGGTATGAACCGAATGCTCTATCAACTGAGCTACCCCGCCAAAGGGGTTAATTTTAGACGAACAACGAAGAAACTGCAAGGGATTTTAATAGGTAAAGAAGATGATGTACAGCAGGCCAAAAATGACGATCAAGGCGAAGATATAGAAATCATTGAAGTATATGAAATCCCGGATCCGCTCGGCCGTCGTATACTCATACTGGACATTCTCACTGACCACCTCGCCGGTGGAACGGATCTGCATGACTTCAACCCG
This sequence comes from Candidatus Omnitrophota bacterium, assembly GCA_043775535.1. Classification (GTDB taxonomy): domain Bacteria; phylum Omnitrophota; class Gorgyraeia; order Zapsychrales; family Fredricksoniimonadaceae; genus JACQQW01. Next base: position 3,442 of record JAYVSG010000215.1, on the reverse strand, counting down.
CTTCAGGCGCAGGAACTGGTCGGCAATGCGGTAGGCCTGGAGCTTCCTTCCCTCGATCAGGTCCATGACCTTCTTCTCGGAGACCCCGAGGATCTGGGAGGTTTCCCGGACCGTGATATATTGGCTGCCTATGCTCATTGCAATTTACCTGACAATGCCCATTGTTCGATCTTGGCGCGCTCGAATCTCCAATTCCCGCCTTCCTTAATCGCAGGGATCTTGCCGCTGGTGGCCAGTTCAACAATGGCCTGGTTCTCGATCTCGAGGAACTGGGCCAGGTCTTCCACACTTAAGAAATCATCCAGCATCTGGCAGCGCCCCTGGAAGGTGGCGCCTTCGACGATATTGAGCTTGGGCGTAGAGACATCCCCGACCACAACAGCCCCCGGCATCAGGACCAGCATCTTGCGGGCATTGACATTGCCCTTGATCTTTCCGGCAATGACGATATTATCGCTGCTGATATTGGCTTCCACCTGACCGGTGGCGCCGATGGTGAGCGTTCCCTTGCTTTCCAACTTGCCGTTGAAACGGCCGTTGATCTTCAGGTTGACCGGGTCACCGAAGGTCAAATCCCCCTGCATCTGGGCATTGATCTCGATGACCTTTTCTTCCTGCGGGACTTCCTTGACTTCTCTGCGGTTAAAGGCCATGAATGCGCTCCTGACTTTCTGTATTCCTTAAATTAGACTGTAACAAAATTCTTGGCTGGCGTCAATCGCGTCCCCAAACCGGCGATCATGGCGGCATTGTCGAGACAGAGCGCCATGGGAGGAAAATGCACCTCCACCCCTTCAAGCGGAGCCCTTTCGGTAAGCTTGCGGCGCAGGGCGGAATTCGCGGCCACACCACCACCGACGAGAAGCGTCTTGATGCCTGACTTGGAACAGGCCAGCAGGGCCTTGTCGACCAGGGTATCCACAACGCTTTCCTGAAAGGCATAGACGACCTTGGCCGCGGAGAAATCCTTATCATTCTTATGCTTCTGCACATGGTAAAGAACTGCGGTCTTGACCCCGCTGAACGAAAAATCAAAATTCCCTTTAAGGACGGCCCGAGGAAAACGGATCTCCTTGTTGACACCCTCCTTAGCCAGTTGGTCGATCACCGGGCCGCCGGGATATCCCAAATTCAAGATACGCGCCACCTTGTCAAAGGCCTCGCCGGCCGCATCATCACGGGTCTCCCCTAGCAATTTAAAATCATTGAAACCGGTGACCTTGAATAAACTGCTGTGCCCGCCGGAAACAACCAGCCCTATCGCAGGCAAGGATGGATATGGGTCATGCGGTTTCCCAGGTAATCGCAGGAAATTGGCATAAATATGTGCCTTGATATGGTCCACTTCGATCAAAGGCTTATTAAGGGTATGCGCCAAGGCTCGGGCAAAGCACAGTCCGACAAGCAGGGAACCGAGCAGGCCCGGGGAACGCGTCACCGCGATCGCGTCGATGTGGCCCAAGTCCGTGCCGGCTTTTTCCAAGGATTGGGTCACGACCGCATGGATCAGCTCCATTTGCCGGCGGGACGCGATCTCAGGAATGATGCCGCCGAACTTGGCATGCTCCTTCAAGCTGCTGGCCACCACATTGGAACGGACATGCACTCCATCCGTGACCACGGCGGCCGAGGTCTCATCGCAGGATGTTTCTATTCCGAGGATATCCATTTATTTTTTCAGGAGTTCTTTGATGCTGACGATCTCGAAGCCCTGCTCTTTAAGGAGCGGGATCTGTTGTTGGATGACCTGCAAGGTGAGCTCACGGTCATGCCCGATGGCAACGGCATAACCTTTTTTACGGGCCTTATCCGCCAAGACGGCGATCTGTTCCTCGATGGCGGCCTTCGTGTTGACATTGTCCAGGAATACATCCCGTTTTCCAAAAGTCAGTCCCATCTCATCGGCCAAATCACCGCAGACGGAACGGTGTGGGGATGTCATGCTGTCGACAAAGAACAAATTGCGCTTCTTCAATTCCTGGAAGATGATCTTCATCAATTCCTTGTCTTCAGTGGCCTTGGAACCCATGTGATTATTAACGCCCTGTGCCGTCGGCATCTTATTCAAGGATGTCTGCAGCAATTTAAGGACCTTGGACGGCTTCATCTTGGTCGTGATCAGGTAATTGTCCGGATAGCGGTCATTGTTATGGTAGGGCTCCAACGGCAAGTGCAGCATGATGTCCTCACCGGCCGCTGCCGCGCATTTGGCAATGGTGTCCGTATGCCGCAAATTGGGCAAGATGGCAACACCCAAGGGCTCTTTGATCTCTTTTAAATATTTGCAATTGCGCGGAGTGTATCCCCAATCATCGAGGATGATGGCGATCTTTCCTGCAGAACCCGCCGGGACTTTCTTCAAAGGGAGAACAGGTTTGACCGCAGGCGGAGGCAGAAGAACCGCCACCGGCGCAGGCTTGACCGTCCGCACCACCACTGCCGGTTTTTTGACGGGCGATTTTTCGTCGGCAGGTTTCCTGGAACTGTTGAACAGGACCAATGCCTGTACGGCAACGATGACCAAAAGGACAACGATCAGCGTTGTCTTAAAGTCGCCCTTATTGCCGCCGGAAGATCTTTTTGGTGCTTTTGCCGCCATACTTACTTTGTTCCCTGCTGTTCGTGGAACTTGCGGTAGACCTTGATGCCCTTGATCACATGGATCGCGCTTTGCAATTGATTGTCCGCATCGTCCTTCTTCTTTTGCTCAAGTTCCTTGCGCTTCTCTTCGGAAACACCATTAGGATTATCTTTCTTGTCCACATCGGCGAAGATCTTATCGAGGTCCTTGGCCTTCTTCTTGTCTTCCTCGGTCTCTTCCTTGGGCTCAACACGCTCGACCACGATATCAGGCGTAATGCCGATCCCGTGGATGGAGATGCCCGAAGGCGTGAAATATTTGGCCGTGGTCAGGCGCAAGCCCGATCCGTCGGGCAAGGGGATCACCGATTGGACGGAACCCTTACCAAAAGATTTGGCCCCGACCGTGACACCGCGCTTATTGTCCTTCATGGCACCGGCAAAGATCTCACTGGCGGAAGCACTGCCCTCATTGATAAGGATGGCCAGCGGCATGTCAATGAAATCGCCCTTGGCATTATTGGACTTGGCAATGGACTCTTGGCCCGGATGCCTGCCCTTGGTCGAAACAATGGTCTGGCCCTTAGGGAGAAAGTCCTCACAGATCTTGATGGCTACGTTCAAAAGCCCGCCGGGATTATTGCGCAGGTCAACGATCAAACTGTCCGCGCCCAGGTCTTTCAATTTCTTCAAGGCCTGGTGGAATTCACTATAGGAATCCTCCCGGAATTCCGTCAGGCGGATATAGGCGATATGGTCGTCGATGATATGCGGGGCCTTGATATCAATGACATGGATGACCTCACGCTTGATCGCATATTCCTTAATGAGCCCTTCTTTTTCACGCAGGATGGTGACATGC
>JAYVSG010000214.1:0-2551 GCA_043775535.1 Candidatus Omnitrophota bacterium | reverse complement strand
CCCAAGCCGACTACATCGCGCCCAAGGACAGCGGCATCAAGGATTATCTGGGTGCTTTCGCGGTGACCGCCGGCATCGGCCTGGATGAGATCGTCGCTAAATACGAAGCGGACCACGATGATTATAAAAGCATCATGGCCAAGGCCGTGGCAGACCGCATGGCCGAGGCATTTGCGGAATACACCCATCAATGGGTGCGTAAGGAATTGTGGGGCTACGTTCCCGATGAGAACCTTACCTTGGCCGAGCTGAACCATGTCGACTACGTGGGAATCCGTCCAGCACCAGGTTATCCCGCCTGCCCTGACCATACGGAAAAAGGCTTCCTCTTCAAAATGCTGGATGCCTCACGCAATACAGGCATCACCCTGACCGAAAGCTTTGCCATGCTCCCGACGGCCGCCGTATGCGGGCATTATTTTGCCCATCCGGATTCCAGGTATTTCAGTTTAGGGAAGATCGGCAAGGACCAGGTCGTGGATTATGCGCGGCGTAAAGGCATGAGCGTCGACGATGTCGAGCGCTGGCTGGGACCTAATCTGGGTTACTGATCTCTTCGATACGCTTCTGGGCCATCTGGCCCCAAAACTCATCCCCGCCCTTTGCCCCATCAACCACCTTATGGTAGATCCTGATCGCCTCCTCGGTGTCTTTCAATTGCTGGTAGCAATAAGCAAGGTAATACAGGCAGGTGACATACAGCGGTGTGTCGGAATATTCGGCAAGGTATTGGTGCAGGTACTCCTTGGATTGGGCCCACTTGCCCTTATTGTAAAGCATGACCGCTTTATTGTAGGTATCGCTGGCAGGGGCTGAAGCCCCGTGATGTTCCGCATGGACAGGCCCGGCGCACAGGACAAAAAAAGAGACCAGCCCTAAGGCTGATCTCTGCAAAGAACACGTTCCAACGGTATTACTTGGCCGTACCATTGACCGCAACATCAGGGGTTTCCTCTTCGGAATTATCCTGGATATTAGCTTCCTCGTCGGAACCATAATATTCTGTATCTTCGGCACCGTAACCCTCATCATTGACGATCTCCTGGTTCTCCAGATCGGCATTGATGATCTCCGGGACGGCAGCGTTCACAGCCTCCTCAGCAAGGGCAGGAACGGCAGAAACACAAACGAAAAACAAACCTGCTATAAATACAGCCTTACGCATATCATCTCCTGAATGTTGCTTGAATTTCCTTCATTCTAACACAAGATCAATCTTTGCGCCACTTGGGACGTTCCTTTTCCATAAGCTCGCCGAATTTGGCGAATTGTTCCTTGGTCAGGATCTTGCGCACGGCAAGTACGGCATCCAAGCGTCTGTCTTCCATCTGATTATGCAGCTGTTTGGACTTCTCATGCAGGGCCTTGACCGCTGCCATGTCGACATTCTCTTTCTTAAGTTCTTCCCCCATGGCCCGTCTGTTCTCCTGCATGGCCTTGCGGGACTGCTTATTGATCTCACGCTCTTTCTTCTTGTTCTCTTCCAGGAGCTTTTTTTGCTCATCTGATAAATTCAGACTCTTGAAGACCTCATGGATGCGGGCCTCCATTTTCTCCCTCATCTTGCCGCCGCCCGGACCATCATCCCCAAAAGGCTCTGCCTGTACGCCCGAAGGAAGCATGAGCATGATGCAAATCGCCAAGCCTCCCAAGATCGATCTTAATGGTAACTGCATATGGACCCCCTTGATGTTGTGTTAAAGAAAATATGTTTCGATACCGTCGGCAACATGATCCCCGCTTTGCAGGCTCACGTCATTGTCCGCATCCATCAAGGACGCCATGTACGGCTCACTCTGTACGAATTTATTATTGACCAGGAACCCAACGCTCAATATGAAAAACACGCACGCCGTGATCAGGGCAGGATGGAAGGCGTACATAAAATTCCCGAGAATATCCCAGACGCTGATGGCAGGAGCCTTGACCTTATGCTCCCGGTCCTCATCATCGATCTTCTTGATCAGCTCATCCGGACCGGCCGCAGTGTACAATAGCGCGTCATCGAATTCCACCCGACCCTTATGCTGCCTCTTCCCCTTGTTCAGGAGATAGAACTCACCCTGCGGCCCGATAAAACCGGTCCCCGACCGTTTGATATCAACAGCCGTATAGCTTCCCTTGGAATCCGGGATATTCACGGTGAAGACCTCCTGCTGCCTGTCGGCAACAACCGTAACGGCAGGCGACGTTGATTGAACGATCACAGGAACAGGCGGCACAATGACCTCATACCCCCTTCTGGGGATGTGGCGGTATCCATGGTTACGGGGACCGTCATGCCAGCCGGCATGGGCCTGGGCAGCAAAGGAAATAGAGGTAAGGGCAACCAGCGGAAGGACTAACAGCAATTTCTTGATCTTGGGTGAGACAACCATATGAGCTCTCCTTGTTTTGGGCTTCTAATGCTTTAGACAAGGGAAAGCTTCAAAAAGTTTCAAAAATAAAAACGTCGCCCAATGGTCTACCTTTTATAAGTATCTCGAACGACGAAGTGCTTATTATATAGAAAAAAATAAAAAATCAGCTAATAATTTCAAACGGAGATAAA
>JAYVSG010000213.1:0-10533 GCA_043775535.1 Candidatus Omnitrophota bacterium | reverse complement strand
CTATTCATTCTGGGAGGTGTCATCGGCGTGGTTCTGGTGATCGCCGCATTTGATTGGGCATTGATCATATTGACATCGCTTCTCGGCATGTATTTCATTGTGCAGGCATTGGCCTTGCATACCCCGGTGCGGGACATCGTATTTATGGGTGGAACCGCATTCGGTGTGCTGGTGCAATATTTGACCACACAGGGTGACGCGGAAGAAACATCCAAAGACCGCATTGCGTATAGGGAGGCCTGATCCCATGGCATGGCAGAAATGGTCCATATGGAGTTTTATCCTGAGTCGTTTGGCCAAGGCGCAGGGTTTCCTTGATCCAACGGTCGTCTTTGCGAACTTGCAGCGTTTCGCCAAGCCTTCCGAGGTCTGGGTCCCGTCGGAACTCCTTCGCTCGGGTGCCATCCTGCAATCCAGGGGGCTCATCAACAGCCAAGCCATCCAACATAATCTCGATTGGGTATGGCCTTTCTGGGTGGAGCGTCAATTCGACCCCAAGGACGATGCCTTTGTCCCAAGGGCCTTCAGCATGACCCATATCAATCTGACCCATCGCAATTGGACCGCCGTCGGCGTTCCGGATGTCGCGGAGCTTTCCATTGTCGATCCGCGGGGATTGGTCACCCCTCTCTTCGACGGATGGTCCGTGGATGCGTGGATCATCAGCGAACATTTTAATTTGCTCCCTTCCAGGATGCGCGAAGCCGCACAGAGCATTGAGTTCAATGAGGGGCCTTGTGTTGCCACTGTTTCCAAGGTTATGGGCATGACCCTTGATGTGCGTGCACAGGGAAAATTGCAGCAGGGCATGCCCGTCTGCGACATCACCTTCCGTGCCGCATCCCCTGTCAGGGCATGGCTTGCAATATGCATACGGCCGTATAACCCTGAAGGCATCAGCTTCATCCGTGACATCAAACGCCTGCCTGACGCTCCCGGATGGCTGATCAACGGCAAGGACGAGGCGCGCTTGAATAAACCGCCTTTCCATTACATGTTTTCCAATTATCTGGCCGGCGATGTTTATGACCAGAGCCATTTTTCCGATGACCTGGGGCGCATGGTCGACAAGGCCACAGAATCCATCACCTGTCCCGTCGGCATGGCTACGGCGGTCGCCATGTATCCGCTGGTGCCGTACCGCACACGTGAGGTTTCCATGTCCGTTCCCTTGTCCTTAGGCAAGGCTCCTGCGGCCGGTGTCCCTTGGCACGGACAATTCGAAGGATGCTGTGTCCTCAAGGTGCCTGACCAACATTTCCAATTCTTGTATGAATCGGCATTAAGGACCCTGATATTGCATTCTCCCGGTGATGTTTTCCCCGGACCTTTCGTGTACAAGCGGTTTTGGTTCCGTGATGCCGCATTCATCCTCAATGCCATGCTGGGTGTGGGATTGGTGAGGAATATCGAAAAGATTATCGATCTTTTCCCGGGACGTCAGACCCCGATGGGATATTTCCTCTCGCAGGACGGGGAATGGGACTCCAATGGCCAGGCAATTTGGACGATGGAGCGGTATGCCCGCATGACCGATCGTCCCATCAAGAAGGAATGGTTGGATAGTGTCTACCGCGGGGCCAAATGGATCATGCGTAAACGCATGCCTTCCGACAGTAAGACCCCACACGCCGGACTTTTGCCCGTTGGTTTTAGCGCCGAACATTTCGGGCCCAGTGATTATTATTACTGGGACGATTTCTGGGGCGTGGCAGGGCTCAAGTCTGCCGCTGCTTTAACAGCAACGCATGGGCCTGATGTATCCGAGGCCATTTCCGCGGCGGCCCGGGACCTGCTCGAATGCACGGAGAGAAGTTTGGAGATGGTCAAGGACCAGCTGCATTCAGCCATGCCGTCTTCACCGTACCGCCGTATGGACGGCGGAGCCATCGGTTCCCTGGCAGTGAGCTATCCGCTGCAGCTCTGGCCGGCCAAGGATGAACGTGTATTGCATACGGTCGATTTCTTGATGAAGAACAATTTCCTTCAGGGATGTTTCTACCATGAGATCAGCCACTCAGGCATCAATGCCTATATGACCTTGCATGTCGCCCAGGTGCTGTTGAGGGCGGGAGATATGCGGTTCTTCAATATTGTGGAAGGCATTGCCAAGCTGGCCAGTCCGACGGGGCAATGGCCGGAGGCCATACACCCCAAGACCAGGGGGGGGTGCATGGGCGACGGACAGCATGTCTGGGCCGCGGCCGAGTGGGTGCTCATGATGCGCAACATGTTCGTGCGGGAAGAGGAAGAAGCCCGTGTCATGGTCCTATGCTCCGGGATCCCCTCGCAGTGGCTCCAGGAGCGCGGCACCTTGTCCATCGGACCTGTGTTGACCATGTTCGGCAAGATTTTTGTGTCGGTGGTGGTTGAAGAAAGCATACATATTTCATGGGAAGCGCAATGGTACGGCGAGGAGCCTGCCATTGAAGTCCGTTTACCTGGTCATCCGGTCCATACCGTGACAGGCAGCACAGGGTCCTTGAGTTTCAAGCCCAATGCCGTGCGCCCGTCCGGCAATGTGTTCCGGAAAACAACAATGGGGTCCTAAGATGAATATATTAATGATGACCAATACGTATAAACCGCTTCTCGGAGGCTTGGAAAAATCTGTGGAGGCCTTCAGCAATGAATTGCGGAGCGCAGGCCATCGCACCATCATCGTGGCTCCTGAATATGAAGGCATGGAGCCGGAAGAGGATGTCGTGCGCATCCCGGCCATTCAGCATTTTAACGGCTCGGATTTTTCTGTCCATTTGCCTGTGCCCGGCGTCTTGACCGAGGCTCTGGGGGATTTTAGGCCGGACATCATCCATTCCCACCATCCATTCCTGGTCGGGGATACGGCCTTGCGCCTGTCTTCCAAATATAATGTGCCGCTGGTCTTCACCCATCACACCCTGTATGAGGAGAATGTGCATTATGTCCCGGGCAATGAAGAGGCATTGAAACGTTTTGTCATCGAACTTTCGACCGGTTATGCCAACCTAGCCGATCATGTGTTCGCGCCCAGTGAGAGTGTCATGCGTCTGATGCAGGAACGGGGGGTCACCACCTCGGTCGAAGTGCTTCCTACCGGCATCTACACCAAGAAATTCAGCCGCGGGGCGGGAAAGACATTCCGCCGCGTACACGGCATCCCTGCCAATGCATTCTTGGTCGGGCATGTGGGAAGATTGGCCCCGGAGAAGAATCTTGGATTCGTGGCGGAAGCAGTGGCCCTCTTCCTGAGAGAGAACCCAGAAGCCCATTTCCTCGTCGGAGGAAAAGGCCCTTCCGAAGAAGGCATCAGGGAAGTTTTTGCGCGTGAAGGGGTAGAGGCGCGTGTGCACTTGGTGGGCGTTGTCATGGGCAAGGAGCTCATCGATGCTTACCATGCCATGGATGTTTTTGTTTTTGCGTCCCAAAGTGAGACCCAGGGCTTGGTCCTGACCGAGGCCATGGCCGCCGGTGTCCCGGTGGTGGCGGTGGATGCTCCGGGTGTGCGCGAAGTGGTCGAGGATGGTGTCAATGGCCGATTGTTGCCCAAAGAAAACCTTGAGGATCTTGTGTCCGCCCTCGCATGGGTGCATGCGCAGCCGCAGAACAAGGTGAAGGAAATGAAGGCCGCAGCCAAACGCACCGCGGACGCTTTTTCCATGACCAATAGTTTGAAGAAATTGTTGAAGGCTTACACCTCATTGTCCGTTAATCAGGGGTTCATGCGCCGTTCCACGGAAGAAAGTCCTTGGGAAGGGACGGGACGTTCCATGAAGGCCCAATGGGAATTGATGAAGAATCTGGGCAATGCCGCCAAAGCATTGTTGAGGGGGCCTGCGCTGCAGGCCGTAGGATCTTAATAAACCAACGAAAAAGGAGAACACCATGCAAACATTCACCAGAGAGCAGGACAATGCAGGTAAGGCAGCCGACTATGTTGAATCTGCCATCCGTCAGGGCGAAGACAAGGTCAAGGGCTTTGCCTCTGATGCGAACAAGAAGTTGAAACAGGGCGAAGACCAGCTTCAGCAGATCATCGCCACTGTGGACAAACAGCTGCATGCCAACCCGTGGCCCGTGGTCACCGGTGTTGCCGTGGCTGCACTCCTGGTCGGTTTTATCGCCGGATCCAGAAGGAATTGAACCGTTACTCCTTCCCCGGGACGGGTCCCGTCTTGGGGAAGGGGTCACCATGGGAGATAAAATGCGAAAAATATTGATGAGCTTCTTGCTTATGGCAGCGTCAGGGGCCGTCAAGGGCATGGTCCAGAACAAACAGGGGCAGGCCATGGATAGGACGAAGCTTAAAATGCAATTGATCTACGTCAAAAGCATCGAGACCTCACGTCTCTTGTTCATGAGCCTCTTCGGTGTCGGGGTCTGTCTGATCCTGGTATTGACCGGTATCACGCTCTTTCACACGGTGCTTCTGGGGTATACGCCGTGGAGTACAGAGACCAAGATGTGGGTCGGCTTCCTGCTGGCCGGTGGTTACCTGACCATTGCCTTGAAAATGTTCAATGATGTGTTCGCGCAGGACCGGTGGATCAAGATATTCCACGCCGCACAGGTCGTGGAAGGTTTGGCTGCGCGTGCCCAAGAGACGGACAATGCTTAGCCATATCGAAGGTTTATTCCGCCGCCTCCGCCGAATATTCAGCCGCAGCGAATGGGCCATCCGCTTGCTTCGCCTCTCGAAGCTGGAGCGGCCAACGGCCGAACCAGGCCTGGTCATGGTCCAGATCGACGGGCTGTCCTTTACCCAATTCAACCGGGCCCTGCAGAAGAAAAAACTGCCGTTCTTGGGCATGCTCCTGCGCAAGGAACAGTATGTCTTACATCCATTCTATTCCGGCCTGCCTTCCAATACTCCCGCCGTGCAGGGCGAGTTATTCTACGGCGTCAAAGGCTGTGTGCCCGCCTTCAATTTCATGGACCGCTCGACCGGCGAGCAGGTCAAGATGTTCGATGCCAAGTATGTGGAAAAGTTCGAGCCCCGCCTGAAAGCCCAGGGGGTGGGTCTGCTCGAGGGAGGGTCCTCCTATTCCAATATTTACACCGGCGGCGCCAAGGAATCACATTTTTGCTGGGGAAAGATGGGATGGGACGGCATCTGGCACGCGATCAATCCCACTGTCCTTCCATTCGTCATCATTTTGTATCTAGATATTTTCGTGCGCACCTTCTTATTGTTGGTCGTGGAATTTTTTCTGGCCGTGGTTGAATGCCTTAAAGGTACGTTCAAGGGCCGCGTCTTTCTGCGAGAGCTGGAGCTGGTGTACCTGCGCACCCTGATCTGTGTTTTTCTGCGGGATTTCATTGTGGCGGGTGTGTGCATGGACATCAGGCGCGGGCTCCCAGTCATTCACATGAATTTCCTTGGATATGATGAACAGGCGCATTGCCGCGGGCCATCCTCGCGTTTTGCGCATTGGGCCCTCTTGGGGATCGACGAAGCCATCAAGAACATCCACCATGTGATGAGGGAGTCATCCTACCGTGATTATGATCTGTGGGTATATTCTGACCATGGGCAGGAAAAGACGGTCCCATACCTGATCGCGCATGGTCGCACCATCGAGGATGCGGTCAAGTCTTTGTTCGGAGCGGACGGAGGCGCAGTTGTCACAGCCATGGGGCCGTTGGGACATATTTATTGGTCCGGCCAGCACAGCCAGGAGGCCCGGGATTCCTATGCGCTCAAACTTGTGCATGAATTGAAGATACCGTTGGTCATCACAAAGTCGGACGGGGACAGGTACACTGCTTGGACGCCCCGAGGTTCTTTTGCCCTGCCTGAAGCCATGGACCAGGTTTTCGGCATCGACCATCCTTTCTTGGAAGAGATGAGAAAGGACCTGATGTCGATCTGCCGGCACCCGGATGCGGGAGAATTCATCATTGGCGGGTGGTCCAAAGGTGAGCCCTTGATCAGTTTCCCATTGGAATATGGTGCGCACGCGGCCATGGGCAGCGAGGAGACCCGCGGGTTCACGCTCATGCCGGTGGATGCTCCGATCGATACGGGGGAGCGCATCTATATGCGGCCGCTCGACCTGAGGGAGGCTGCGTTACGGTTCCTCAACAAGGAAACGCCCAGCACGTTCTTTCCATCCACGGCCCATCGTTCAAAGTCCTTGCGGCTGATGAGCTATAATGTGCACGGCTGTTTAGGCATGGACGGAGGGGTCTCGACCGAACGCATCGCCAGGGTCATTGCCCGCTATAGTCCCGATATCATTGCCTTGCAGGAACTGGATGTGGGGCGCGCACGTTCCGGCGGTATGGACCAGGCCGAACGCATCGCGCGCAAACTTGAAATGCATTATCATTTCCACCCGACCTTCCGTTGGAAGGACGAACAGTATGGCAATGCCATCCTGAGCCGTTATCCCGTCGCCTTGATGAAGATGGGTGCCCTGCCCAGGCTTGCGGACAAGATAAAGTATGAACCTCGAGGCGCTGTCTGGGTGTCCGTGGAATTCCAGGGCATGAAGGTCCAGATCTTCAATACACATTTGAGCTTGTGGCCCCAAGAACGGTTATTGCAGGCCAAGGCGCTGTTGAGCGATCAGTGGGTATCCCATCCGGAATGTTCCGGCCCTGTCGTTCTGTGTGGTGATTTTAATGCGATCCCCGGTTCCACCACCTACCGGAACATATGCCACAAACTCAAGGACAGCCAGGCCGCGCTTCCTGGGCATACACCGCACCGCACCTGGTTTGGCCGTTATCCCATCGGCCAGCTGGATCATATTTTTTTAGACCAAGCTTTTACCGTCAATTCGATCACCGTGCCGCGCACAGCCTTGGATAAAATGGCGTCGGACCATTTGCCGCTGATCGCGGACCTGGATATCATGGAGGAACTGGAAGATGAAAGCATCCGACCTGTTGGTCAAATGCCTCGAAAATGAAGGGGTGCGTTATGTCTTTGGTGTTCCCGGTGAAGAGACCGAGGACATCCTTTTCTCCCTTGAGAAGTCTTCGATCAAGTTCATACCGACCCGGCATGAGCAGGGTGCCGCGTTCATGGCGGATGTCTGGGGCCGCTTGAGCGGAAAAGCAGGTGTTTGCTTGGCCACCCTCGGTCCCGGTGCGACCAACCTGGTCACCGGTGTCGCGGATGCGAACCTGGACAAAAGCCCGGTCGTGGCCATCACCGCGCAGGCAGGTCTCAAACGTCTATATAAGGAAAGTCACCAGTTCATCAACTTAGTCGAATTGTTCAAGCCCATCACCAAATGGAACTCGACCATTGCCAGCCCCGATGTGGTCCCCGAAGTCGTGCGCAAGGCCTTCAAGGTTGCGGAGAGTGAAAAGCCCGGGGCCACACACATTGAGGTGCCGGATGACATTGCCGGGGAAGAGACGGAAGCCGAGCCTCTTTCGGTCGTACGTGTGCGCCGTCCCGATCCTGACACCCATGCCTTGCAGGAAGCTGTCGCCTTGCTCAAGGAAAGCAAATGCCCGCTCATCATTGCGGGCAATGGTGCCGTGCGCAAGTCTGCATCCCAGGAATTGTGCACCCTGGTCGAGAAACACGGCATTCCGGTCGTCCATACCTTCATGGGTCAGGGCGCGGTCCCGGACTCCTATCCCCAGTCGCTGTTCACCATCGGCTTTGGGTTTCGGGACATCGTGATGGATGCGGTGGACATGGCGGACTTGGTCATCACCATCGGCTATGACATTGCCGAATATGCCCCTTCCGGATGGAATGCGGACAAGTCCAAGAAGATCATCCATATCGATTTCACAGAAGCCGAGGTCTATGCCCATTACCAGCCCTCGGTTGAGATCGTGGCAGACATACCGGCGACCCTGCTCGAGCTTAACCGCAGATTGTATAATGACGGTTGCCGTTTTGAGCCCCATTGGTACCGTCCAGTGCGCGAGCGCATTGTTGAAGATATTGCCAGTTATGCATTGAAGGAAGGCCAGCCGTTCACGGTGCCTGGTGTCCTGCATGAATTGCAGGCGATCATGGGATCCGGTGACCTTTTGATCAGCGACGTGGGCACGCACAAGATATGGATCGCCAGGAATTTCTCGGCCTGCTGCCCCAATGGAGTGATCATTTCCAATGGCCTGGCCAGCATGGGCATTGCGTTGCCCGGTGCCGTTGCTGCGGCCTTGCATTCCCCGGAGAGGCGCATTGTGGCGGCCATGGGCGATGGAGGTTTCCTGATGAACTCACAGGAATTGGAGACAGCCCGGCGTTTAGGGGTCGCGTTCACCGCCATTGTATTTAATGACAATGATTATGGCCTGATCAGCTGGAAGCAGCAGATGAGCAGGGGACACACCACCGGCACCAAGATCGGTAATCCGGACATTAAGGCGTATGTTGAAAGTTTTGGCATCAAGGCCTACCGGCCCAAGACATTGACCGAACTCAAGGATCAGTTAGGCCATGCGCTTAAAAGCCGTGAATTGAGCGTCATCGAGATCGCCATAGACACTAGGGTCAACGGCGAGCTGATCGCAAAACTGAATGTTGTCAAAAGGGGCTGATATGTTCACCATTGATCCGTCAACAGGCCGCAGGCTCAAGTCCTATCGGGAACATAGCGCGGCCCAGATCGAGCTCATCCTCACGCGTGCCCAGATAGCATTTGCCCAGTGGCATGCCATGTCCCTGGCACAGCGCGGGGCCCGCATGAAGGCGGCGGCCAAGGTGCTCAGGAAGGACAAGGCTGTTTTTGCAAAGCTCATGGCCATGGAAATGGGAAAGCCCATTGTCCAGGGAGAGGGAGAAATCGAGAAATGCGCCTGGGTCTGTGAATTCTATGCAGAGAATGCCAAGGCATATCTCTCACCGGAACCGGTCAAGACCAATGCTCCCAAAAGCGTTATCGCCTATGAACCCTTGGGCACGGTGCTGGCGGTGATGCCCTGGAATTTCCCATTCTGGCAGGTTTTCCGCTGCGCCGCGCCGATCCTCATGGCCGGTAATGCCATTGTGCTCAAACATGCATCCAATGTTGCCGGTTGTGCCCTGGCCATTGAGGGTGTGTTCAAGCAGGCCGACTTTCCGACGGGATTGTTAGGCGCCCTGCTCATCGACTCTGACCGGGTCAACAAGATCATTGCCCATCCCCTGGTCCATGCCGTCACCCTGACCGGCAGCACCGGGGCAGGCAAGGCCGTTGCAGCACAGGCGGGGTCGGTCATCAAGAAAAGCGTCCTCGAATTGGGCGGGAGTGATGCGTATATTGTGCTTAAAGACGCGGACATTGCCAGGGCAGCCGCAGTATGTGCGGCATCACGCATGATCAACGGCGGACAAAGCTGTGTGGCGGCAAAACGTTTTATTGTGGCCAGGCCCATACTTAAAGAATTCCAGGAACTGTTCATTACCCATATGACGGAACAACAGATGGGGTTGCCCTTGGACCGCGCGACCACGCTTGGTCCCATGGCCCGTCATGACCTGCGCGACCAGGTGCATGCGCAGGTGCAGGCCTCTATCAAGGCAGGTGCGGTGTTGTTATTAGGAGGTCGTGTCCCCCAAGGGCCGGGCGCTTTTTATCCGCCCACCGTATTGGGCAATGTGCGTCCCGGCATGCCCGCGTATAGCGACGAGATATTCGGTCCTGTCGCTTCCATCATCAGCGCGTCCGACGCAAAAGATGCCGTGCGTATCGCCAATGATTCTGTGTTCGGCCTCGGCGCCGCCATATTCACCCGCAATGCCGCACGCGGCCGACAGATCGCCCTGACAGGCCTGCAAGCAGGCTGCATCGCCGTCAATGGCGCCGTGCAAAGTGATCCCCGCCTTCCTTTTGGCGGCATCAAACTCTCCGGCTATGGACGTGAACTTGGCAGCTTCGGCATCCGTGAGTTCACCAACATCAAATCCATCACCTCCCAAGATTAATTGTAATTTCATTTTCCCTTAATGTGACCTTTGCTAAATTGTGCTCAACAAAAGAGCACAAACCTTAGGCGCTTCGCGTCTATCCAAGGAGGTCATCATGTTGTCATGGGCTGCCACATTCTTCATCATTTCGATCGTAGCTGCAACGTTGGGGTTCACGAATATTGCGGGTTCGGCGCTGGATATTGCCAGGGTCCTGTTCGTGGTTTTCCTGATACCGGCGATCGTGCTTTTCTTTTTCGGGATATTCTTTATCGGCTCAAAGGCCGTCAAATAGGAGAATGATCATGCAAAACAAAAATTACCTGAGCGTCTTGATGGCAGTAACGGCAGTAGCACTCCTGTCCGTACCAATGGCACGGGCTACTGAAACAGATGAACGCATTGAATCTTCCAGTAAAGCTTCCTATGTGTTCAAGACATATTTGAAGGATGACGACATCCGCACCTCCTCGAAGGATGGTGTGGTCACCCTGTCGGGCACCGTGCCTGAACAAAGCCATAGGTCCCTGGCAGAGGAGACCGTGGCCAGTCTTCCCGGCGTAAAAAGTGTCAAGAATGAATTGAAGGTAGCGAACGAGGACCCGGATGAGGGCACGGATGCGTGGCTGGGTATGCGCGTGAAGGCCGCGTTATTGTTCCACCGCAATGTCAGCGCCATCCGCACCAAG
>JAYVSG010000212.1:0-3370 GCA_043775535.1 Candidatus Omnitrophota bacterium | reverse complement strand
TTGAAGGCCATGTCCGAACAAAAATCCAGCCCTGCACACCTGATCCTCCAGCATGGCCTCGACCTGGTTGAGGCTGAAATATCTTCGACGGATAAACTCGTCCACAAGCTGTAATCCCGCCCCTAACTCGCATATATTCCTTGACTTAGAGGGGTTATGTATTAAAATCGGAGTATTAAAAACCGAGTAATAAAATTTTAATACCCCGTAGATGAATATATATAATATCCTTAATAGCGCGTCCAGCCGTTTTGCCTCCAAACCCGCGATTATTTTCAAAGAAAAGACCATCGCTTTTGCCGACCTAAGCCGGGACGTTTTTCGTCTGGCCCAAGGGTTGAAGTCTTTGTCGGTGCGCAAAGGAACGCGTGTGGCCGTGTATCTGCCGAATTGCCCCGAATACGCCTATAGTTATCTGGCGTCGTTCTGTTTGGGGGCGACCGTTATCCCGTTGGATTTCATGCTTAAGAGTGATGAGCTGGTGTCCTGTTTAAGTCATGGGGAGGCGGAGGTTTTGATCGCCCTGTACCGGCCTGATGTGGATGTGGCCCAGATCAAGCAAAGTGTGTCGACCCTGCGCACCGTCATTGCCCTGGGAGAGCCCAAGGGAGCTGAATGGGAAGTCCCGTTCGGCAGCCTGATGAAGGAAGAAGGCTTTGTTCCCATCGATGTTTCCCCTGCAGATCCAGCCCTTTTGATGTATACCTCCGGTACCACGGGAACGCCCAAGGGCATCTTGCTCAATTACCGCCATCTTGATGGATCGCCGGAAGCCATGAAGCATTTTGTGGACCTGAGCGAGCGCGACGTGAAATTATGCTCGATCCCGTTCAGCCACATCGGCGGTTTTGTCTATATCCAAAATTGCATCATCTTCGGCATCACCCTGGTCCTGATGGACCGTTTCCATCCATTGGAATTCCTCAAGAACGTCGTGAAATATAAGGTCACCTGTTTCCATATTGTCCCACCGATGTACACTGCCCTGTTGACCCTCAAGGATCTGGAGCAATTCGACCTGACCTCGCTGCGTTGGGTTGTCGTGTTTGGTGCGCCGTCTTCACCGGATATCCTGGAACGTTTCCATAAATATTGCCCGAACGCCACATTGCTCAACGGCTGGGGCATGACCGAGACCTGCCCGCCTAATACGGTGACGCCTTTGTCCAATCCCAAGATCGAAAGCGTGGGCAAGCCTGCCCCTAATTGCGAGATCCATATCGTCGACGATGACGACAAGGCCGTGCCGACAGGTGAGGTGGGAGAGATCGTCATCCGCGGCTGGGTGGTGATGCAGGAATATTATAAGGACCCGGAAGCCACGGCCATTGCCAAAAGGAATGGTTTTTTCCATACCGGTGACCTCGGGCGTTTTGACGCAGAAGGTTTCCTGTATATCGTCGGCCGTAAGAAAGAAATGATCAAGGTCGCCGGACAGATCGTGTATGCGCCGGAAGTTGAGGCGGCCCTGTGCAAGCATGAAGCCGTGCTTGAGGCTGCGGTCATCGGTGTGCCTGATCCCATGCGCGGGGAATCGGTCAAGGCCTACGTGGTGTTAAAGCCTGGGGCTGCCATCGAGGGTCTTGAGATCAAATATTTTGCCCGCGAACACCTGGCGAATTTTAAAGTGCCGCAGACGGTGGAGGTCAGGGAAAGCCTGCCTAAGAACCGCACCGGAAAGATCGACAAAGAGTCATTAAAACAACAATGTGTCATTCCCGCAAAAGCGGGAATCCAGTAAGGAAAGGATCCACATGTCTACTACCACCGTTGATAGAATGACCCGTGATGTGCATTTGAGCGGCAAGGACCTGATGGCCATGGTGCAGTTAAGGCCGCAGGATATTGGCAGCTATGCCATTGTTCCCGGCCCCAAGGAACGCTTGGACAGCCTGGTCAAGAAGATGGAAAACCCGGTCAAGAATTTCACCTTTATGGAATACAGCATGTTCACCGGGAATATCAACGGCATCAAGGTGACGGGCATCAACGGCGGCCGTTTTGCCGCGGACACTGCCATCACGACGGAGATCCTGTGCAGTGCCCAGGTCAAATGCTTGATCCGCATCGGCAGCTGCGGCGCCTTGCGTAAGGACATCAAGATCGGTGATTTCATTGTCGCGACTGGTGTGGTGCGCGGCGATGGGGTGACCCCATATTATGTGGATGACAAATTTGTCACGACCCCGTGCAAGGACCTCACCCAAAAGTTGACCGCCATTGCCCGGAACAGCGCTTCCATGGCAGGTATGACCGTGCATGAAGGCAAGGTATGGTCCACCGACGCGATCCTGAAGGAAACCAAGGAGATCGTCAACGGTGTCACCGACCAGGGTGCCGTCGGTGTTGACATGGTGAGCTCGACCTTCCTGACCATTGCCCAGACCTACCAGATCCCGGCTGTTTCTATCCTGGCTGTTTCCGACAATTTGATCACTGGCCAAATGGGATTTATCAATCCGGATTACTACATGGCCGAAGGCATGCTCATCCAGATGGCTATGGAATTGGTCAAGCAGATGGAAGGAAAAGCCTGATGCAGATGCATGAATCCCCATTATTCTGGCCGGCCCATATCAAGGACAAGACCCTGTTCGTCCTTGATGAGACCCTGGTCCCGTCCCAAATGAAATATATTCCCGTCAAGAATGTCACGGGTGCGGTCACGGTCATCCGTGAGATGAAGACCCGTGCCTTTGGTCAATTCTTGGTGGTGCTCAACACCTTCCTGCTGGAATTGAACCAAAAGGGTGACCTAGTCGCCCATTTGGACAAGGTGGCCCAGCAATTGAACCATTCCCGTCCGACCTTTCCGTTCGCTGAAGTGACCGGCATCATCACCGGTGTCGCGCATAAGGCCAAGGCCAACGGCGCGGATGTTCGCACCGCCGTCGTCAAGACGGTCGAAGGTTTCCTGGCAGGTATTCGCGGCCGTCGTCTGGAGCGTGTGCGCCAGCTGGCCGATGCCATGAAGACCGGGGACAGCATCTTGACCCATTGCAATGTCAGCGGTGAATTGGCCATGGCTGCGGCCATTGCCATCGGACAGGGCAAGAAGATCAAGTTCTTTGCCACGGAAACACGCCCATATATGCAGGGTGCGAAATTGACGGTGTGGGAATTGACCCAAGCCAAGGCCCAGGTCACGCTTGTTGCGGACAATGCCATCGGTTCCCTGATGGCGGAAGGATTGGTCAACAAGGTCGTCATCGGTTCCGACCGTTCTGCGGCCAACGGCGATATCGCCAATAAGGTCGGCTCCTACCAGATCGCGGTGCTGGCCAAGGAATTTGACATTCCCTTGATCGTCCTGACCCAGCCCTCTAAAGGGGTTGCTAAGGGCGAGGACATGCCTATCGAAGAACGTGCG
>JAYVSG010000211.1:0-7390 GCA_043775535.1 Candidatus Omnitrophota bacterium | reverse complement strand
CCTCAACCCCGTCGATCATACGTTCCTATCCTTTGGCCCACGCGAGACCTCGTTCACGGGCTTTCAGTACATAGCTGTTGATCTGCAGAGCGGTGAACTCCGTCATATCCGCCTTGCCCAAATAATACTGTTTGTACCATACGGCCGTCAATTCAATTGTCTCTTTAAAAGAAAGTGCGGCCGTCCAAGAAAGTGCCCGGGATGTCTTGGCCGGGGACAGTTGCAGCAGCATGGCTTCCTTCTTGGCCTTGGCCGCAGGCACATGCTTCCAGGTTGCTTTTCCCCAAAATGACAGGAACAGGTCGACCAATTGACCCACATCCTTGCTGGCTTTTTGCCGCGGGCCAAAATTAAAGGCTTCCCCCGTCAGTCCTTTCTGCCTCTTCAAAAGCCGTGCGCCCAACCAAAGGTAACCGCTCACCGGCTCCAGCACATGCTGCCATGGACGCGTTGACCTGGGATTGCGGATGACCGCATCGCCGCCCTTGCTCCAGGCCCGCACGCAATCCGGCACAATGCGGTCCTTGGCCCAATCCCCCCCGCCGATCACATTGCCGGCACGCGCGGTGGCGATCAAGGCCTTGTCCTGATGCACAAAGAACGAACGGAAATACGCGCTGGCCGCGATCTCGGCACAGGCCTTGGATGCGCTATAAGGATCTTCGCCGCCGAGGCGGTCTTCCTCATGATACCCACGGCTGATATTCAAATTCTCATAACATTTATCGCTGGTGATGATCACAGCCGCCTGCACACCGGGATATTGGCGTATGCATTCGAGCACATTGACCGTGCCCCCTAAATTCGTATCGAAGGTCCTCTTGGGTTCCTCAAAAGCAGTACGAACGATGGGCTGCGCTGCCAAATGGAAGACCACCTGGGGCTTGAAGGCTTTGAAAACTTTCTCAACCTGGGCATAATTGCACACATCGCCCTGGTAATGAGTGATGCTCTTCTTCAATTTCAGCACATCGAATAAACAGGGTTCCGACGGCAAATATTTGGAGAAGCCGGCCACCTCGGCACCCATTTGGGTCAGCCATAAGGTCAACCAAGATCCTTTGAAACCCGTGTGACCCAAGACCAGGACACGTTTGCCGCGATACGCGTTTCCAAATGTGTTCATGATCTATCCTTGGATAAAAAATCCCTGACGCATTTGATCACCTTTGACTGTTCTACAACGCTTAAGCCGGGGTGCAGCGGCAAGCTCAATAGCTGTGCATAAACTTTATCGGTCTGCTCCAGCTGTATACCCGGTTTACGGAAGAATGCCAGACGATGATTAGGATAATAATGGATGCCTGTTTCGATCCCCTGTTTCGCCAGATGTTCCCGCAGGCTGTCGCGCCGACCCTTCAATATCCGCACCGGAAAAATATGCGGCACAACCGTTTTCAAATCCACAGGGACTAATACCAGATCCGAACAACTGCCAAGCTCCAGGACATATTTCTTGGCCAAGGACTGCCGGCGACGGCTGAATTCAGGCAAGCGCTGCAATTGCACGCGTCCCAAGGCAGCATTCAAATTGCTCATATGATACCGGTAGCCTTGACCAGCCACTTCGAATTCCCAACTGCGCTTTCCGGAGAAACGTTTCTCCGTGTCTTTGCACACACCCAAAAGTCGCGCATCTTTAATGAACCCCGCAGCCTTCTTATCCGCGGTCACCACAGCCCCACCTTCACCGCTGGTAATGTTCTTGATGCCGTCAAAACTGAAACACACGATGTCCCCGAAGCTGCCGATCTTTTTCCCTTCATAGGTGGTCCCAAAGGCATGGGCGGCATCTTCGATCACGCGGAGTTTATGCTTCCGCGCAAAAGCATATATTGCCTTCAAATTACCGACGGCACCTGAATAATGCACGGGCATGATGGCCTTGGTACGTCGGGTCAGCCGCCGACCGGCATCTTTCAAATCCAGCAATAATGTTTCCGGATCGATATCACAGGCGACCGGGACCGCCCCGGCCGCGGTCACGGCCTGGAACGAACCCACAAAAGTCAAAGAAGGCACCAATACTTCTTCACCGGGTTTGACCACAGACATGACCGCCAAGTGCAACGCGGCGGTGCCTGAATTAACGCAAATGACCTCCCTTTTGCCCTGGAGAAAAATTTGAAGCTCTTTCTCGAACAGCCTGACTTGCCGCCCCATTCCTAAATAACCATCCTCCATGACAACCCGGCGCATGGCTCCTGCTTCTTTTGAGCCGACGATGGATTTGGAAAGCCTTATTGTATTGGATGTGCGTTCAGCGCTCATTGACGGTTGCCCAATTCCCTCTCCATGACGGCCCAATCATTGTGCGTGGTCCTAAAGAATTCGCTGATCTTGAACAGCATCCGCGATAATGTCAGTCTGCCTCTGAATGTGGGCAGGAAGTAACTAAAGCCTTTAGACTTTCTAAACCATTGCTCAATGACTCTCTGCTCCGCCGGTCCGAAATGATGTTTGAGTCTTTCAAAAACAGCCGCACCATAATCAAAATACCCATACAGGGCACTGGCGGCCATGACTTTCAATACTTTGGCCTTCTTCTCCTCGGTGTTCTCCAAACCATCGATCAAGCCTGCCAAAGAATCCTCTGTCCTGAAATAAAGCGCATCACCCGCAACGATCTGCCCGCGCTGCCCACCCAAACGTTTTCCTGCGGATCTTTTCCAAAAATAATTCTTCAAGTCAAAAAGATAGAACCCTTGATCACGTAAAAAAGCGTCTACTTCCGGAAATAACGGCTGGCCTTCATAAATGGACGCATAAGCAACTTCGATCTCAACACCCACCACCTGTTCTTGGATGGTTTTTCTGGCGCCTTCCATAATAGCCAATTCACTTCCCTGGCAATCGATCTTAAGAAAATCCACATCCTTGATCTTATGCATATCAAATTGATGGTCGAGCGTATCCGCCTTGAGTTTGACGGTCTTAACAATGTCAAAACGGGAGGCTTCGGGGAACTGCCCCAAGAAGGCCTGGTTAGGTTTGAACATAGAAGATACCTGTTGTTTCCGCGTGAGGAAGAAATCGATCTCTCCCTGCCGATGCCCCAGGGCCGTGTTCAAATACCTGATCTTTTCTCCTGATTTCTTGACGAGTACTTGGTATTCCCGTTCATCCGGTTCAAAACCAATGATATTCAGATATTTGAGGGCCGGGCTCCAATGGGGGGGAAACCCGCCGCTCGCCCCCACATCCACCAATACCAAGGGATGCTGACTATACATTTTCTGAAAAAAAGGCTCGATGAATATTTTCATAAATTCTATTTCCTTGTCATGGCTAAGATATACCTTCCATTATCCGTATATTGTTGCGCCAACTGTGTCTCAATACCCTGCAACTTCTCTTGCGCCAGGGCGTCAAGCACCGAAGGCCTTGCGATCGACTCAAACGGATCGCCTTCAATGCCTGAAAAAATCCCGATACCAGCATATATTGTCGAATGATACCCGTTTTCTTGCAACAAGACATCAATATCTTTTTGCGTATGCCAGCTAAACCATGTTCCGCCCCCCCATAAATAGCCTTCGCGCGTGTTGATCGCTGTCTGGGCACTTTCCCATTTATGCGCACGGACAGAATGCAAAATATTATAAAATTGGGAGCGGAACGCGATGAATGCCATTCCTTGGGGTTTCAGCGCCCGATGGATCTCTTGGAGGACTTGCTTGTATTGGGGCAAGAAAAATGTGACCTCTGTGAGAACAACTAGATCAAAGGTGCTCGCAGGTTGTTTCTTAATGAATTCCAATGCATCCGCAACGAAAAAATCGATGTTGTCCCTCTTCTCCTGCCGGGCGTATTGCTTGGCAGATTCTATCGCTTGAGGCGTGAAGTCGACCCCAACAATATGGCTACAGAAACGCGAGATCGGCACCGTCAACCGGCCTTGTCCGCAACCTAAATCCAGGACTACCGCTTTCTGATCAGAAAAAGTAGGCATGAAAACCTTGTTCACCCAATACAAATATTGCCTGGCATAATAGGCCTCGTCCGGATTACGGGCCATATCATGCTTGGCGCTGGCAGACTGCGCGTGCCGTTCATGCACGGCCTTTGTTTGAACCCAACGCTCAAGTATCGAGGCCAGTCTTCTAAAACATTTGGCTAAAAAGATCATCATGCCGCTCCTGTATGGGGAGGATCATCCAGAAAAACCTGCATGCGCTCATCTGTTTTTCTGGAAAAACACATCTCCAGGATTTTGTGGCCGCGCACAATGTAATCTCCTAAATCTTGCTGGGGTAAAGCCAAGAGCCGTTCAGTTTCCCGCCGGATGGCCTTCGGATCGGAAAAAACTTCGCCAAATTCGGAAAAAAACCCCAACGGATTTAGATCAATAGCTCCATCCCTGCCGACGACAACAACCGGGACACCTGCAGCCAAAGCTTCTAAGCTTGATGACGAGCTCATGGCGACCATGACATGGCTTTTTGCAAGCAGATCAGACATTTCCCCCTGTACAAACCTGATATGGTCCGGTAATGCTTTGGCCAAAGGTTTACTCAATAATGTGCTCAACGGCGTCATCGGATGGGGCTTGATGACGATCTTCAAGTGATCTTGGTCGCCGAAGGCCAGCGCGATCTTTGTGATCAATTCAAACGCATCGGACTCCATAAGCGCCAAAGGAACTAGGATGTCACTTTCTTTTTCTGCGTCAAGCCTTTCCCTGCGTTCCCAAAGGCCTGTGTAACGCAACGCCGGGCCTACCGCAAGCCTTTGCGGAGGCAATCCTTCGCGTAGAAGAATTTCTTTAAAGAATTCCCCATTGCATATGACCCTGTCAGGTATGGGGGAAAAACCCACTTCTTCTCTAGAAATATAATTGCCCGGCAATAATGGATACAAAGCCCCATGCTGATAACTGACGATCCTTGTATTGGGAGAATCCTGCCGTAAACCTAAAATGAGGAGCTTCTCATCGATCATGTTCTCAAAAGGAATGATCGCACGTTGAAGCTCAAAACCGGCCTGCTTTAACCGCCGCGGCAATCGGAAATAAAGGAGGGTGTCCAGACACGCAAATATGCTGCGGTCCCTCTCCGCATGAAAAAGAACAGTCACATCCGTACCGCAAAAATTGATCTCTCCAGAAGGCATCTTCTGCTGGCGCCACGATTCGCACAACACATAAATATAATCGCTGATGCGGTAATGAACATGTGGATTTATAAAATTTTTCCTGCTTTGACGGAACCACTGCCAGGCCGACCATACCGATCTCTTAAGGTTCAAAAGGACCGGCAACATCACGACCATCAATCCTTTGCCTTCCAACCAATCCGCCAAACCTGGAAAATACCGGTCCCGAAATGTGCCCTCTGACTGTAAGGCCGCCTCATCCACATATGTATGGATCAAAACGACCTTTGCACCAGATTTGCCGGCCCTCAGATCGCTTCCAGCGATCTTGGCGCAAAAAATGCGCAACAGGAATTTAACGATTCTCCCCACAGCCTGGAACCACGCCCCGCAGGCCCCAAGAACCGCCGCACGGCTTTCTCCTGAAACGACCCATCCCTTGGTCCTGGCCATGTCAGTGGCGGCCCGCAGAAATGCCCAATCTTCACCAACAATGATCAACGTCCCTTCCCCCAAGTCCAGCTGTTCCTCAAAGATCTTAAGATAGCAGCAATACAGAAAAAGAGGGCTGACTCCGCTGTTGCGCTCTGAAACACGAGAGGCCCACCATGCGGGAGAGTCGTACTTTTGACCCAAGATGAATATAAGCTTGGAGAATTCGGGTTTTAAAGCCTCTGCTTTTTTCTGCAATAACGGGCCCAGATCAAAGAACCTGATACGCTTGCATTTCCCCTTCCAATACAAAGAACGCCCATAGTCCTGAGAAAAATACATCATCATCGCTGATGCTTCATCGGTGATGTTGGATAATGCCCCGCCGTTTCCTGCCGCATGAACAATGCACACAGATCTTGCCATAAGATTCTCGGTATCAGGTTTTATTGACTTTCTCAAGGCGTATGAACACGTCTTCCAGCTGGACCAAGCGGTGTAATGGGCATATCTGGTAAAAAATAATGTCGTTCTTAAGGTCCCATGGATAATGGCTGAATCTCGATGGCGGCTCCGTTGTCGATTCTGCGGCAGAATTGATCAACAGTTTCTCGACCCGATTCAAGGAGAAAAAATAGGCCCCCGGGGCGGTGACCCTTTGGATGCATTTGAAATATTCGCTGATCTGTTGCCGTGTCATCTCCTGAAATGAACTGGTATTGATGACCAGATCGACCGAATTGTCCTTGATCCAGCTGGCCTGGCCCGGGGTCAGGAATATAAAATCATACCCTTCATAGTTGCCCGTGGCAGGGACTTCATGGGGCATCAGTATCTTGGCATCCGGAAACATGTCCGCGATAAAAGCAATCGACAAGCATAATGTTTCAGGCAGGTCCACACAAATGATCCTGCTGTTGAGCTGATGGTGCAGCAAAGATGATAAATTACCATTACCGGGGCCGATCTCCAATACCGTCCGGATCCGGTCGACCGGCAAATTATCACACAGTAAATTCCAAACATAATAAGAATAGACGATCAAGGCGTTCAAGGAATATTTTGCACGGGCGAAAAATTTGGCATCCATGTCTTGGATGGAATGGACGGTTCTGAAATTCGTGGCCATCCTCTTAAAATCGACCCTCTCAACACCAGGGTCAAGGTCTGCAATGGGATCATTCTGCATCACCGCCTCAAAAGCTTGAAAATGATCGAGCAGCTTGATCCTAGAAGGTATTAACTGTTGCTGTTTTCTTTTTAGAAAAGAAAGCAAAAGCGAGGGGTCCTGGATCAGCCGTTTCATTTTCTGGGCAGCACGCAAACCGGGATCACGCAAAGGTGGGATGTAATACCCCGAACTTCCAGACACGGAAATCTCATTACCGGACACGTTGACATTGATCAAACGGGAATGTGTCTTCCAATATTCACTTTTACTGTACTCAGGGATATCCTCGAACACATTCGATGCCAAAAACGCACTGTACCTTGTGATGAACTCTGGTGAAAAATTGAATGTGCGCACGATGCTTACTCTACTTTCTCAAATGAGGGTTGCAGGCATGGACAAGAACGGAATTCTTCTTTGAGGCAGGTTCCATCCGGACACTTCCCCCTGCAGCGATCACGATCGGAGCCGCGCCCGCAATGTCCCACCACATAATATCTTCTTCTCTGTACACATCCGCTCTACCGCAAGCCACATATGCCATCGACAAAGCTGCGGAACCCAAAAACCTTATTTTTTTATACAACATGACTTCTTGAATAAAGCGCCGGAGGTTCTTGGGAGATAACTTCATTTGGTGAGGGAATCCTGAACACAACACCGCTTCTTTCTTCTGCTTGGTATTACTGACAT
>JAYVSG010000210.1:0-3482 GCA_043775535.1 Candidatus Omnitrophota bacterium | reverse complement strand
CCCACTCCTGAGAATGCGCGTGCTTATTTGGCCTGGCAGGAAGAAAAGACTGCGCGCATTATCAAGGCGCAGGAGGCCATTACGCAATTACAACAAGGAACAGCACAATGATCCGGTATCTTTGTCTTGTGTTAATGGTGCTGTGTTCGTCGCCGCTCCATGCCGATATTTTTAAGCCGGATGAGCGGTCGCTGACATCCATATTCACTTCCCCGTATAATTTTAATTATGAAACGGTGCAGCGTAAGGTTTCTCGTCGTTTGGATACGGATAAGGGCATAGCGCATCAGGTCAAGACGATGTTCTCTAAATATAACGTGGATGAGCTGATGCGGTCGGTGCAATCTTCCCGCATGATGTTCTGGCAATACAGTTCGCCTGCCGCAGCGGACCTGTTCAAACATTACCATACGATCGCGTATCTAAGGTCAGGGATCTTCCACGATGATCTCATGGGCCTTGAAAAGGGATTGCAGGTGGATATGGACCATTTGCGCGACCAGTCGGAAATGGGATGTATCCAGGATAAATTAGCCGGGGGTTCATTTGAGGGGGATATGGTCGACCTTATGATCAGCTGTCGGGATGTAAAACTGAACAATAGTGGCGTATTTGCGCACTTGAATTATCCCAATGGGTCAAAGGTCATCAATGTCTTTGAGAAAGTGCTCAATCGTCAGGGTGTCCGCGGTGAGAAAAGGCAGGCAATGTTGGACATATTGCCCAAATGGGAGATCAATCCGGATGGGTATGAGATACAAGGGCCTATAAAGAGGATAGGTTTGGTATTATCAGAGAATCGCAAGGAATTAGCTGAGAAAATGGATGAAGTATTAAAAGAATATATGCAGGAAAAGATGGTCAGTAATGAGGCATTGACCACTCTTTCCCTTCCAGAGATTCCTTTTACTGAACAAGATGTGCGGGATCTTTTGATGCTGGATCCTAAAGAAAGACAACAGCTGGAGATTGGATTGGTCGAGAGCCTGGCTGTTTCAAGAACGCGGGATCAATATAATGTTGCCATAGAGTGGTTAAGGAGGGCTTCGACGCATCCATCATTAGAGGAGGCGTACAAGAATATTGTGCGTCAAGGCATGGATTTCCTTGAACACGAAAAGTTTTCTTTGGCGGATAAAAAAGATGAGTTAGGGCAGCATATAGTTTCAACGGGACATTTATTGGATTCTTCTGAAAGAGAGAGGCTCAAGATCGTTGGGGAGGGCAGGTATGGACAATAGATCTTTGGGGAAGTATGGAGAGGATCTGGCTGCGGAGCATCTCAAGGGTAAGGGGTATTTGATCGTAGAGAGGAATTTCAAGAATAGATTGGGAGAGATCGACCTGATCGCCAAGGATGGGCAGATGATCTGTTTTGTCGAAGTTAAGACCCGGCATAATTTGGACTATGGAATGCCTTTTGAGTCGGTGCATTACCATAAACAACGTAAGTTGGGGCAAGTCGCCTTATCCTATCTTAAATTCAAATTTCATCGTATTGATTTGGCGGCCAGGTTTGATGTTATATCTATATATAGGGATCCGGCGGGTAAGGTGCGCATCGATCACATTATCAATGCCTTTGACATGGTTCATCACTTATGATACACTATCATCAGGAGGATGGACCTATGGCTACTAAGAATCCAAGACTGAATGTTGTGCTTGAGCCGACCCTTATGAAAGGGATCGAACACTTGGCAAAGGCTCAGGGGGTGTCTCTTTCGACCATGGCCCGAGATCTTATCAAAGAAGCCCTGGAGAGCTACGAAGATTCTTATTGGCAGGGTATTGCTGAAAAGAGGGCCTTGACGATGAAGAGCAAGAAGACTTTATCGCACAAAGAGGTTTGGGGCTAGGTGCAGTATAATCCGATATATAATTGTGACATACCAAAGGATCTTTCCCGAATCCCATTGAATATGCGGGTGCGCATCCAAAGGGCCATTGAAGTACGATTACTTGTCGATCCGTTGGGTTTTGGCCTGCCTTTGCGTAAAAGCCTGCGGGGGTACCGTAAGCTTAGGGTGGGGGATTATAGGATCATCTATTCAATAACAGGTAATAATGTCGAGATCCTTAAGATCGGTCATCGAAAAGACGCATATTTGAAAGTATTGGAACGATTGAGTCTGGACTAAGGCTGTAATAAAATGTTTGACATTTATCTGAAAGATGGTATATTTTTGGTTCACATTAAAACTTTGAACAGGTTGGGGTTATGAAAACGTACTTACCGAATGTTGCAGAATTAGAGAAGAAATGCTACTTGATCGACGCCAAAGATCAGATCTTGGGCCGTGTGGCAGCCAAAGCAGCAACCATTTTGCGCGGCAAGCATAAGCGCATTTACACACCTTTCCTGGACACCGGCGATACCGTCATTATCATCAATGCCGATAAAGTCCGCGTTACAGGCAAGAAATTGACCGACAAGGTCTATACCCGCTATACCGGCTATCCGAGCGGTCAGCGCGCCATGACCTTGGGTGTGATGTTGGTCAAGGCTCCGGCCAAGGTGATGGAATTAGCCGTCACCCGTATGATCCCCAACGGTCCTTTAGGATATAAGCAAGGCAGCAAATTGAAGGTTTATGCGGGTGACGTTCATCCCCATATGGCACAAAAACCCATTGTAGTGACTGGTATCAAATAACTTAGAGGAGATTTAGATGGTAGAAGTCGTTAAATATGCAGGTACTGGCCGCCGCAAATCATCCGTTGCCCGCGTTGTCTTGACCCCGGGTGAAGGTAAGATCCTTGTCAATAAACGTGAATTCGCCGAGTATTTCGTCCGCGAAACCGATCGTATTTCCATTTTGTTCCCTTTGAAGCTTGTCGCCCTTGAAGGCAAGTTCGACATTGCCGTCCGTGTGACCGGTGGTGGATCGACCGGCCAGGCTGGTGCGTTCAAGATGGGCTTGTCCCGTGCTATTTTAGCCTGCGATCCCAACACCAAACCGGTGTTGAAGAAAGCCAGCTGTTTGACCAGAGATGACAGAATGAAGGAAAGAAAGAAACCCGGACAAAAAGGGGCGAGACGGAAATTCCAATGGGTTAAGCGCTAATCCCAGACGAAAATATAGCAGCAATAGAGAAGCCAATCTCCCCTCAAATACATTGACGAGATTGGCTTTTTTATTTAATATTGAGCAATATCTTACGACGGAGAAACATATGATAAGGGCAGGGATCATAGGTGTTAGTGGTTACACCGGCAAAGAGGTTTTGACGTTTTTGCTTAGGCATCCGTCTGCCCGCGTTACCTATGTGGCCGCCAATAATACGGTGGGTCCCATCGCGGAAATATACCCTGAATTCCTGGACCGGACCACCTTGGTCTGCCAGAAATTCAGTGTGGCGGATGCGGTCAAGAATTGCGATGTGGTTTTCCTGGGGTTGCCCCATACCGAATCCATGAATGTGGCCGGAAAGCTGCTTAAGGCGGGTTTGAAGGTCATTGATCTGAGCGCGGATTACCG
>JAYVSG010000209.1:0-2500 GCA_043775535.1 Candidatus Omnitrophota bacterium | reverse complement strand
GAGAAATCAGGACTCAGGTGGACCATGACACCGGGCTTGGGAAGCACCAAGGCATCAGCGCGCGCGGGCAAAGGACCCAAGGTATTGATCAAAAAAGCTGCAATGATAAGGATGGAGAATGGGGTTCTCATATCTATATAAAGTTTAAACTATATATAGATAGAAAATAACCCCCAAACAGCTGTTTTGAGAAAGCGCTTTCCTTAAACTATTCGCGGACCTGATACTGCACTTCGATATTAAAGGTGTATTCGGGGAGGGTCATGCCTTGGAGAAAAGGAGGAAAGCGGGATTCTTGGAGACTTTTCATGGAAACAGCCTTAAGGTTCGAGGTGGCCTGCGTCTTTTCGTCAATGATCTGGGATGCCTTAAGACTTCCATCCGCAGATATGATAAAGGTCAAATAAACCGTACCTGCTTCCATCTTATTGAAATTGGAATAGACCTTTTCCTCGATGCGGTTGCGCACCATCTCATTGTATGCGGCATAGGCCGGATTGTTGATCTTGGCGGATTTGATCTGCGTGACCAGGATGCGGCGCGTCACTTGGGCAGAACGGATCTGCTCGGGCTTGCGTTCGTACATGGTCACATTATGCCCCACGGTCTTGCTTTCCTTGGCAAGTTTGAGCGGTATGGTGCCGTCGACCGGCATCATGGGTGCGTTCTTAAGGTCCAGCTGCTGGGCGGGCTTGATGGGGCGTTCCCGCACATCCGCCTTCTTGGGCGCCTGCAGTTTATAGCTGATCTCGACGCCTTTGGCCTTGGCCTGCTTAACCTTGGGCATATGCCATACGAAGGAACTGCATACAATGAGCGTGTGCAGCGTCAATGAAAGGAACAGCGCCTTGGGCAAAAAATTATCGAACATCACTTCCTCAATGACTCCCTGATGATATAGCGGATGAACCGGATGGTATCGCCGACGGGCCTGATCTTGCTTTCCTCATTGCCGTAAATGGTGGTGATCGGCACAGAATCGATCTTGAATTTCTGTTTGCTCGCCTTGATCAGGATCTCGGTCTCGATCTCATAATTATCGCTTTCGAGTGTGACCTTGCGCAGCACATCCGCGGTGAGCAGGCGGAACCCACACTGCGTATCCGGGATCTTCTGGCCGCAAATAGAGGAAATGAGCCACGACATGAATGCGTTGGTGGCCCGGCGCACGGCAGGCATTTCCCGGGTATCGGCCATGCGATTACCGTTGACGATGGCAGCTCCGGTCTTACGGCAACGCTCAACGAACACATGCATGTCCGCCGGGGCATGCTGACCATCGCCGTCCATGGCAATGACCGCATCATAATTATTATGGATGGCATAATAAAACCCTTGCCGAAGGGCATTACCTTTGCCACCCCTCTTTCCCGTCGACAAAACAACAGCCCCTGCGGACCTTGCCAGCTCTGCCGTGGCATCCGAAGAACCATCGTCAATGACGAAGACGTCGTAACCGAGCGCCCGGATCTGCTTGACCAGCGGACCAATGGCCTTGGCCTCATTGAGGGCGGGAATGACCGTTAAAGTCCTCATTCGACCCAGAACTTCCTGAACATCAGCCACTGGGCCGGATCCTTACGGATCTGTTCCTCAATAACACCTGTATAACGGACGATCATGCGCCCAAGCTCTTCATCACTGACCTTCCCGCGCACTGCCGCCGGAGGGTAGATCGGCTTCTCATATCTGGCAATAAAATCACCCTTCGCGCCGCGCATGAAGAAACACGGAATGACGGGTGCACCGGTCTTCAAAGAGAACAAAGCCGCACCTTTTGGGATCCGCGTGGGCTTTCCCAAGAAATCCATGACGAGCCCGTGCTCGCTGAAATCACGTTCGGACAAAAGGGCTACCAGCCGGTTTGCCTGTGCATGCTGCATGCACAGCCGTATGGCCGTTGTCGTCGGAATGACCGTGGTCCCGAAAAACTCACGCTGGTCATTGAAGAATTTATTGACCCTGGGGTCGCGGTGCGACAGGGCCACCACCGACATGGGATACCCCAATAAGGACATCACTCCCCCCGCCATTTCCCAATTCCCAAGGTGTGCGCTGACCACAATGCCGCCCTTACCGTACTTGAGCACCTCGTTGAGATTTTCCGTGCCGGTCAAATGCACCTTGGTCTTCATGAAATCATCGTTGAGGAACTGGGTCATGGTGAAGAATTCCGCCAGATATTTACCAAAATTACGGAATACGTCACGCACCATACCCGAAGGCACATGATCGGACTTCAGGATAGCCTGCAGATTGGCACGGACCGAGCGACGGTCGGTAAATGACAGGAGATAATGGCAGTCCGCGAAGAAAACAGCGATGGCGTAGGCCACACGCAGGGGCAGCGCGCGTGCAATGGAGTACGCAATACGGTATAGGTAATAGTTGCCCATTGTCTTTAGTTGCTTAGGATGAACTTGGCAATATTCTCAGCAGCCATGGGCATGCCATGTTTAAGGGCCGCCTGGCGCATGGCCTGTAATTTAGGCTGGTCATT
>JAYVSG010000208.1:0-5989 GCA_043775535.1 Candidatus Omnitrophota bacterium | reverse complement strand
GAATTTGTAATAGTATAAAACTGGAGTCCACTTATGGAAGCAGCCGCTGCCGCTAAGACAAGCAAGAAGGAAGTCATCAAGAATACAGGTCGCATCGCTGCGGTGCAGGGTCCGGTCGTTGACGTGCGTTTCCCGGAAGAGGAAGAAGCGCCTGCGGTGTACGACTGTATCGAGACTTTTTCCCTGGACGGCAAGCGCATTGTCTTGCAGACAGCGGAGCATTTGGGGCCGGGCCTGATCCGCTGCATTTCTTTTACGGAAACCCTGAACTTGCAGTTGGGCGCTCCGTGCACGAACATGAGAGAGCCCATTGCCATCCCCATCGGCGACGGTTGTTTTGGCCGTGTCATGGATGCCTCAGGCCGTCCGTTGGACAATGCAGGTCCATATGACTGTCCCAACACCGTGCCCATCCGCCGTCCGGTCGTGCAAATGAGCTTTGACTTGAAGAAGAAGGGGCGTGAGATCCCTGAGCTTTTGGAAACCGGCATCAAATACATCGATCTCCTGTATCCCATGATCAAGGGAAGCAAGACCGGTGTACTTGGGGGTGCAGGCTGTGGGAAGACCGTCGTTATCCTTGAACTCATCAATAACATCGTCAAGGCCCACGGCGGTGCCTGTGTGTTCACCGGCATCGGGGAGCGTATCCGCGAAGGCAATGAGCTGTTCTATGAACTCCATGAAGCGCATCTTCTCCCCAAGGTCATGTTGGCCTTCGGGCAGATGGACCAGCCTCCCGGCGCACGCGCCGAGGTCGTCAATGCCGGTTTGACCATGGCGGAATACCTTTTGGACAAGAACAAGGACGTTCTCTTGTTCATGGATAACCTGTACCGCTTCATCCAGGGAGGGCAGGAGGTATCCACGCTCTTGGGCCGCGTCCCTGCAGAAACCGGTTACCAGCCAACCCTTGCTTCCGAGGTCAACATGGTCCAGGAACGTATCCGTTCCGTCGAAGGCGGCGGTTCCATCACCGCCATGCAGGCCGTCTATGTTCCTGCCGACGACATGACCGACCCTGCGGTCGTTTCCATTTTCGCCACGCTCGACGGCGTCGTTGTGCTTTCGCGCGACCTGGTCCAGCGCGGTATGTATCCGGCGATCGACCCGCTGCAAAGCTCCTGCACCAACCTTGATACCAACGTCGTGGGCCGCCGCCATTATGAGATGTCCCAGCAGGT
This sequence comes from Candidatus Omnitrophota bacterium, assembly GCA_043775535.1. Taxonomy (GTDB): domain Bacteria; phylum Omnitrophota; class Gorgyraeia; order Zapsychrales; family Fredricksoniimonadaceae; genus JACQQW01. The sequence continues at coordinate 4,805 of JAYVSG010000208.1, read as the reverse complement.
CATCCAGCATTTCAATAAGCACAATTCATTGAAACGTATCGTCGCGGTCATCGGTCTGGAAGAGTTGAGCAAGGATGACCAGCGCATCTACAAGCGCGCCGAGAAGCTGTACAATTTCATGACCCAGCCGTTCACGGTCAGCGAGGTCTTCACCGGTAAGAAGGGTGAATATGTCAAGCTCGAGGACAATATCACCGGGTGCGAACGCATCTTGCGTGGCGATTACGACCACATGGAAGCGCAGGACTTCTACATGATCGGTAAGGCGCCGAAGATCTAACGTGGGGACAGCGCAGGGCATGCTTCAGTCGGCCTCACTGTTCGCCGCAGCCGGCTACGCTCCGCCGGCTGGCTCTCATATCGGCCTCCTTCAGCATACCCCGCGCTGTCCTTCTACATAAAACCTTATTGTTTGCTTCATCATCCCGTCATTGTCTTGTAGAATATAAGCATGTACAAACCCGCCGCAAATAGGATCCTGGTTGATTGTCTTGTCAAGGCGGGTCTTCTCTCCGTGGAGGATGCACGGGAGTATGTTGCCGCTGCCAAGGCGGAACGCCGCAATCTCAACAGCTATCTCATCCGCCACGGCCTCCTGACCGACCGTGAGATCGTCGATACACTGGCCCGGGAGTTGAAACTCGAGCTCATTGACCTGAAGCATGCGGAGATAGCCCCGCAGGTCATTGAGCGTGTGCCGGTCAAGATCGCCTCCTTTTATGAATTCATGCCTGTTTCCATTGAAGGCAATGTGCTGACCCTGGCTATTTCCTCGCCGCTGGATGTGCGTGTGGAGGATGACATCCGTGTGCATCTGGGGCTGGAACCCAAGGAAGTGCTGGCACTTAAGTCTGACATCACGGAAGCTCTCAAGAAATATTACGGTTTTGCCTCGGACACCATCGATAAGATCATGACGAGGGAACCGCTCAAGCACAAGCAGCAGCGCGAGCAGGCTTGGGTCGAGGACATTGAAAAGAAGAGCGAAGATCCGTCCGTTGCCAAGCTCGTCAACCAGATCATCTTTGAAGCTTACCAGAAACGCGCCACCGACATCCACCTGGAGCCTTACCGCGACAAGGTGCGCCTGCGTTACCGCATCGACGGCATCTTGATCGACGGTAATCTTCCGCCGGAAGCCAAGCATTTCCTTTTGCCCATGCTTTCGCGCATCAAGATCATGTCCAACCTGAGCATCACCGAACGCCGCCTGCCCCAGGACGGAAGTGCAGTGGTGCGCACCACCGAGCAGGACCTGGACCTGCGCGTGTCGACCATCCCGACCCCTAGGGGGGAGAGTATGGTCATCCGCATTCTGCCGACCAAGAGCATGCGCACCAAGCTGGAAAGCCTCGGGCTCAATGAGCACAATGCCGCGAAATTCCGCGGCCTGATTGCGCGGCCCCACGGTATCATCTTTGTCACCGGCCCGACGGGAAGCGGTAAGACCACGACCTTGTATGCCTGCCTCCATGAGCTTAACAGCGACGCGCACAAGATCTTCACCATCGAAGACCCCGTCGAATATGAGATGGAGGGAGTCACGCAGATCCAGATCAATTCCAAGTTGAATTTCACCTTTGCCGAAGGCCTGCGCAGCATCCTGCGCCATGACCCGGACATCATCATGGTGGGTGAGGTGCGCGATCTGGAAACGGCGGAGATCGCCATACGCACCGCCCTGACCGGCCACCTGGTCTTTTCCACCCTGCACACCAACGATGCGGCCAGCGGCATCACGCGTTTGATCGATATGGGTGTTGAACCCTATCTGGTGTCTTCTTCCGTCGAAGCTTTTGTGGCCCAGCGCCTCGTGCGTTTGATCTGCCTCAAATGCAAGGTCGAGGATATGGAAGTCCCTCCGCGCGTGCGCATGGAGATCCAGCAGTCCTTAGGCGTAGGCGCCCCTGATTTCCGTATTTATAAAGGCGCGGGTTGTGACCATTGCAACCAGAGCGGTTTTTACGGACGCACTGCGATCTATGAGATCTTTGAGATGACGGACGCCATCCGTGCCCTATTGGTTTCCAAGCCCCGTATCGAACAGCTGAAACAGATCGCTGTCAAGAACGGCATGCGGACCTTGCGGCAGAACGGCTGGCAATGCGTGATCGCCGGCATCACGACCCCGTCGGAGATCATGTATGTGACCGCCAAGGATGACTTTTCCGCCCTGGCCGCAGCCCTTGAGCCGGCCGTTTAAAGCGCCATATGCCTTCCTATACCTATAAAGCCAAGAACAGTTCCGCTCAGACCGTCAGCGGACGCCTCAATGCCCAGAACCAGGATGAGGCGCTGGAAGTCATTTATAACCAGGGCCTGGTGCCGGTGTCGATCGAAGAAGAGACGGCGGGTGGCGTGCGGGTCAGTAGCATCCGCGAGAAGCGCGTCAAGTCCCGGGAACTCTACTTGTTCACTAAACAATTATCAGGATTGGTCAAAAGCGGTGTGGCCTTGCTTAAAGGCCTGGAAGTGATCTCCGGGCAGACGCAAAACCCTTATTTTGCAAAGGCCATCGGCGAGATCGCCATCGGTGTCAAGACCGGGCGTTCATTCTCGGTCTGCCTGGCCGATTACCCGTCTATTTTTTCGCCGCTGTATGTCGCCATGGTCCGCGTCGGGGAGGAGATGGGCCATTTGCGTGAAGTGCTCATGGACATGGCAGAATTCCAGAAACGCCAGGAGGAAATATCCTCACGGGTCAGGGGCGCCCTGGTGTATCCGGTCGTGATGGTGGCGGTCGGCGGGGCTACGGTGTGTTTCATCCTGACCTTTGTCATGCCTAAGATCGCGGCCATTTTCACAGGAACAGGGCAGGCCTTGCCCTGGCCGACCCTGGCGGTGATGGCGGCCAGCCATTTTTTGCTGACATTCTGGGCCCCGGTGATCGCGGCGGCTGCGGTTTCTGTAGTGCTTATCCAGCGTTGGCGTAAAAGCCCGGTCGGTATGATCACGATCGGGTACTGGCTTTTACACCTACCTTTTGTCAATGACCTTGTGGTCAAGACCGATATCGCCCGTTTTGCCCGCACGACGCATTTATTGCTCAATAGCGGCCTGACCCTCGTCCGGGCCATTGAGGTTGCCGCTCCCACGGTTGACAATCCGCAGTTGAGGGCGGACATTTTTGTATGTGCGGAGGGGTTGAGTGCGGGGGAGAGCTTGGGCAATTGCCTGAGACGTTCTTCATATTTCCCGGAGGTCTTCACCCAGGTATTGACCGTTGCGGAAGAGAGCGGTGCGCTGGAAGAGGCCTTGAAGGACATTGCCGAATCGTGTGAAGCGGATGTCAATGAAAGCGTTAAGGCCGTTATGACCCTCTTGGAACCTTTGATGATGTTGGCGGTGGGGCTGGCGGTCGGTTTTATTGTCTTCGCCATGCTCATGCCCATTTTCTCAATGGACCTCATGGCACAGTAATGTGAGACACGTATCCTTTATCCTGGCCGTTCTCCTGTTCGCCTGCAGCAATGCCCATGCCCTTGAGCTTGACCTGAAAGCGTCGCAATGGTCACAGATCAAGGGGAAGCATTTTACCATATTCTATCCGTCCTCCGAGGAGGACGCTGCGGCGCAGACCATATTGCGCAAGGCGGAGGAATATTACGGCGCGGTCGCCGACCGTGTCGGATATGCCCGCTACAAGAATTTCTGGACATGGGAAGACCGCGTGCAGGTCATTTATTTTGCCGACCAGGCTGCTTTCGCAAAGGCCATGGGGCAGCCGCCATGGGCCAAGGCGTTTTCCTTTACGCATACCGGGAATTTCAACCTGCGCATGATCGTTAGCTTCAAGGGCCAGGACAATTTTCTCAACACCATCCTGCCCCATGAGATCGGCCATCTGGTCATGCATGACCTGATGGGCGGCGGCCGCATCCCGCTGTGGTTCGATGAGGGCGTTGCCCAGTTGAATGAAGAACGTGTCGATGAGCAATACAGGCCGGTCATGGCGCGGTTGGCAGAGATGGGAAAGGTCGTTCCCTTCGCACTTCTGGATGGGTATACCCTCAAGGGCCAGACCGATGCCATGCAGGTGACAATATTTTATGCGGAAAGTCTTTACATTGTCGACTTTTTGATTAAAACTTATGGTAATGATGCATTCAGGGAATTATGCCGTCTCCTGAGGGATGGCAGGACCTTTGAAGAAGCTTTGAAAGTGGCGTATTATCCGACCCTGGATTCGATGGCCGTTTTCGAGGACAAGTGGGTCAAATATATGGCGCAGTCCATTCATTGAGGGGGAATATATGATGCGTAGATATTCAAAAGGATTCACCTTGGTCGAGATCTTGCTGGTCGTCGTCATCATCGGTGCGCTTGCCGCCATGATCGTCCCGCGCCTGGCCGGGCGAGGTGAGTCTGCCAAGGTCAAGGTGGCGAAGTCCGACATTGAGGCCAATATCGCGACCGCCCTCAAGCTTTATGAACTGGACAATGGCTCGTTCCCGAGTGCAGCCCAAGGCCTTGCCGCCCTGCGTGTGCGTCCGTCGTCCAATCCTATCCCGCAGAATTGGAACGGCCCGTACATTGAGAAAGAACCGCTCGATCCCTGGGGGCGCCCGTATGTGTATTCTTCTCCCGGCGACCACCGCTCCGATTACGACCTCTCCTCCAAAGGCAAGGATGAAGCCTCGGACAAGGACGATGTCGTCAACTGGCAATAAAGGCTTTACCTTTGTCGAGGTGATGGTCACCTTGGTCGTCCTCTCGGCAGGCATTGTCTTTATTTACCGGACTTTTTTCCTCTGCGTTGATTACCTGTCTCGCCTTTCCTCCCGTATACATGCCAATGAGCTTGT
>JAYVSG010000207.1:0-5043 GCA_043775535.1 Candidatus Omnitrophota bacterium | reverse complement strand
GGCGCCTTTTTGGGCCTTGTCAAGGCCAGCTAAGACGACGCGGGCGATGATATTATTGCCCTCGCGGACACAGGCGGCACGGACACCCGTGATATCCTTGGCATCCAGCTTGGCCATGATCTCGTCATAAAATTTACGCGGCGTCAATTTGTCCGTGTTGAGCGTCATGATGTCATATGCGATGATCGCGACCGCGAATATGGACAAAAGCCCGATCACGATCATGACCCATCCACCAGCGACCAGTGTTTGCCATAATGTCATGCCTTGCGCGGTACCATCGGCAGGGGCTGCGTGCGCGGTTGCGGCAAACATGAGGACAAACATGGGAATGGCGAGGACTTTCTTCATTAGGGACTCCTTGGTTTTTGAATTATGCAGTGCCTGATTATACCAGAACAGCGACGTTCCGGGAAAAAATGTTTATTGACAAAAAAGCCATTTCGGAGGATATTATGGGTGTCTTCGAAAACACCGATGTTTTCAAGTCATTAGGCCGATCGAACGGCCAAGCCGGGTAAAGATGCCCTTGGAACCCTTTTGGGGACCCCAAGGGTTTTTTATTTTCTCAAATGGAGGTTTGACCATGATTTCCCTACGCACTCAGCTTTATTCCTGTTGTTTCTTGTCCGTCCTGCTTATTTTGGGCTCAAATCCGGCCTTGGCGGACTATTCCAAGGATTCCGAGGTCAATAGCACCCTGAATGCCCTTGAAATGAAGGGTTCTGCCGGCCCCATCGTGGTCTTGGCTAAAGCCGATACCGACACGGTCACAGTGGTCACACCCGGTGCTGTTGAAGCCGAGACTCCCGTGGTTGCCGAACCTGCGGCCCCAGAGGCCCACACCCTATTTGGGGATTTCGTGAATGAATTCAACCTGAAGATCAGCGGCAGCACCACGGTCGACGCCTACAGCAGCTATATTTGGCGCGGCCAGTCCCTGGACAAGGACGCGGTCGTCCAACCGGGCGCCAGCCTTACCGTCCAAGACTTCACCTTCGGCTACTGGGGCAACTGGGATGTGGAAAACAAAGATGCCTTAAGTTCCGATGAAAGCGATTATTATGTTTCCTTTGCCCACGCGGTGACCGATTACCTCACCTTGGGCGTCGGCCACACCTGGTACGGTTTTCCGGAAGGCCATACCTCCTCCAAAGAATATTTCCTAAGCGCTTCATTGCCAACAACCTTCCTCTCTCCTGTATTCACGTACTTCCATGATTACGAGGACGGCCAGGACCTGAACACCGATGGCTCAGGCAATTATTACTCCCTGGGTGTAAGCAAAAGCGTCCCCTTGGGCGACAAATACGGCTCAAGCCTGGAGCTGGCAACCACCGGCGGTTATGTGGATGGCCAGTGGCTTTCAGGCAAGGGTTCCCACGTTACTCCAAGCGTCGGTGTCAAACTTATGCTGGCCCCGAATGTTACCGTGACCCCGACCGTCGGGTACAATTTCCCGATGGGCGACCTGAAGGACGAAAATATCGGCAACCAGAAGAACACATTCTTCAGCGGCGTCAAGACGGCGTACTCGTTTTAATTGTGCTTTCATCTTCTTTTAATGTTCATTCACGTAGGATATCTCCATAACCATTAACACGGAGGTTCCTATGGATAAATGGATCGCAGATGAGCCGGTTGAAGCGCAGGAAGCGAAAGAAGCAAGTTTTGCCTGGGACGATACCAGCTGTTACCTTTGACGATAGACCGTGATGACAGCCACGGCAGCAATGACAAGGAAGGCTGCCGCGGCTGTACGCAAGTCGAGCCGTTCACCGGCAAAGGCCCAGCCCAATAATACCGCAACCACCGGATTCACGAAGGCATGGGTCGAGGTGCGCGCCACCCCTGCATTTTTCACCAGCCAGATATACGCTGTAAATCCCAATAAGGCACCAAAGAAAATCAAATAAACGAAGGCTGCTGCCGACTTGACGCTCACGGCCGCCGGGTTGAAGCTTTCCCCACGCAATATGCCCGTCACAAATAATAAGATCCCGCCGCACAACATTTCCATACCTGTCCCCAGCCACGGAGTCGCAGGCATCGGCGCACGCCGCGCATACACGCTTCCCGCAGCCCAGGACATGGACGCACATAACAACGCCAGTACCCCCGCTCCATGCAGCCCATGATCTCCCGACGAGCCCAGGCCGGGCGCAATCAACATCCATATGCCAAAGAACCCGATGCCTATGCCGATGAAGGTATTCGTGGCCGGCTTTGTCCCGTTCCACCACCATTCCAACAAGACCATCCATAAAGGCATGACAGCCAGGAACAGGGCCGTTATTCCCGACGGCACATATTGCTCCGCCCAGGTTACGCTTCCGTTACCGCCCAACAGGAGTAATCCGCCGATGATGGCCGCAGAACGCCAATGGACCGGCGTTGGCTTTGATTCCTTTTTGATCACACGTGCGAATCCATACAGGATGCTTCCGGCAATGATGAACCTTGCCCCGGCGCTCAGGTACAGCGGTAAGGTCTCGATGGTGAACCGGATGGCCAGGTAGGTGGAACCCCAAATGAAATACACGACCGCGAAAGCGGCGATCAAATGGAAGGTATATTTAGAAAAACGCGCGAGCATCCCGGTATTATAGGACAAAGCCCCTGCATTTTCCGCTCCTAATTGTGCGCGATCCCCTGCCGTATCGCATCAATGTGCGCGTAGATCTTCTGGGACTTGTAGACCATCACACAAAGCGCAAGGAACAAGGCTGCAGTCACGACGGGAAAAACCTGAACGAGCAGTCCCGTACCGGTGAACAGCATGATCGTATTGAAGATGATCAGGACCCAGCGCACCTCGGACACGCCGAAATAATTGACACTGATCTTAAAGTTATTGGTGATGGCGAAATCCATGAGCACATGCACCATGAACCCTGCACAAAAAGCGAGGCACAGCACGGTCAAGAGCATGTAGGTTGGGGGTAGGAGGAACGAATACCCGGCAACGATCGCCGCCAGAAAGACGTAGTCCAGGAAATGGTCCATGTAGAAACCCCATTTGATCAGCCCCGTATTGCGCGAACGGCCCACAGCACCGTCGAGCATGTCCGTCACGTATTGGAGGAAGATGCAGGCACTGAACAGCCACATCCAGCGCACATCCGCCTGGGACAGGAAGCCCGCCAGCACAATGCCGGCGGACCAAACCAGGGTCATCAGGGTCAGGTGCGCGGTGCTGATGCTCTTAGGCACGCGCGGCACAGCCTGTTCAAGGAACATCTTCTCGTAAGGCACGAGAAAATGGATCAGGTCTTTCTTATCGCCAGCGAACGTGTTCTGCTGAGGAACGGTCTTTGTATCCATCATGGCATCAACCTCCGTAATTATCTATCCCTCAAGAGCGAGTCATCGTTCTGTTGTTTGAACACATTCTGGCAGAAGAGCAATTAAGGAAGGATTAAAACAGGATTATAAATCGGCTATTCTTCGCGGAGCTTGAGAAGTTTCTTGATGTGGTGCTTCTGGATCTTGTTCGGTTCGAATTTGCCGTTCATCCAGCGGTTGACTGTTACGAACGTAACCCCTAGTTTTTCAGCAAGTTTCGTCTGGGATATTTTATTTTCCAGCCGGTATGCTTCCAGTTTTTTGATCAATTTACTCATAATTTATATATCACACTATATCATAGTATCGCGTTATTTCCGAGCATATAGTTTCATTTTATATCATTCTAATAAGATATTGGGATGGAGCAGGTTACGGCGCGGAAATGGGATGTGCCCTGCATAAATTAAAAGGCGGCCGATATCTCGACCGCCTTTTTAACCAGATTGGTTGCCCCGCTAGGATTCGAACCTAGACAACAAGATCCAGAATCTTGGGTCCTACCGTTAGACAACAGGGCAGCAAATCATTCGCTTCTTACCACAAATTCTGCTTGATCCAATCATCCGCCTTCTTGAGCGGACATGTTTCGCTGCCCGAAACCGGGCACGAAGCGCCGGCACAAGTCCCGGCTGTAGCTGGAGTGCCGCTCACCGCGTCGCCTGCTTTATGCGCGGCACCGGAGAGGTTTTCCATATCTTTTTGCATGCCGACAAAAGGCCCGGCAATGGTGTAACGGATGGTCTCGCAACCGCTCAGGGCGCCTGCAGAGAACATGACAACAATAGCCAATAAAATTTTATTCATGGTGTTCCTTTAATTGAATGTTTTGCGCAAACGTTCCACGGTCTTAGGTTTTCCAAGCACCACCATTGTATCGAACAGCCCCGGCCCCACCGGGCGGCCGGTCAATGCCACGCGCACCGGATGGACCATCTCCCCGGCACCAATGCCGAGCTCGGTGATTACCGCGCGAAACGTGTCTTCCGCCGTCTTTAAATTAAAGTCTTCGATGACTTCCAGGCGGTCGGCCAGCATTTTGAATTCCTTGGCCCTGTTCTGGGACAAATGTTCCGCCCTTGCTGCTTCATCCCGGATGGTTTCAGGCATGAAAATAAAATCCGTCCATTCCAGGAAATCCGCCAGGGTGCTCATGCGGCCTTTGAATAACTGTACAATATTTTGCAGTTCCTGACCAGCGCTAATATCAGGACCATATTTTTCAACCAGGAAGGGCCTGATCAGCTCCGTCAGCTTCCCCGCGTCCATTTCCTTGATGTATTGGCCGTTGAGCCATTTCAATTTGTCCATGGAGAAGGCAGCGCCAGCCTTATTGATCTTCTTGATCGAGAAATTCTTGATGGCCAAGGCCATCGGCACCTTTTCCTGGTTGTTACCGGGAGACCAGCCCAGGAGCATGAGGTAATTGACCACTGCTTCGGATAAGAAGCCGAGCCCGCGGTATTCCGTCACTGCCGTGGCCCCCGCACGCTTGGACATACGTCCGCCTTCGGGGTCCATGATCAGGGGCAGGTGCGCGAATTTGGGCGGCTTCAAGTCCAACGCCTGATAAATAACGATCTGCTTAGGGGTATTCGAAATGTGGTCTTCACCGCGGATGACGTGGGAGATCTCCATCAAGGAATCATCCACCACACAGGCAAAGCTGTAGGACGGCGATCCGTCGGCCTTCATCAG
>JAYVSG010000206.1:0-1742 GCA_043775535.1 Candidatus Omnitrophota bacterium | reverse complement strand
GCAACATCCAGTGCGAAGTAATGGTTCGGGAGCCAGATGGAGTTGGCCGCATTGAAGGACATGGGGTCAAAACTCAAGGTCGTTCCACCCAAGGCAGTAAACGCGCCGGTGGTGCCGTCAACACGGGAAGCATTGATGCCGACACTGGTGGCCAGGGGGATCGATGCTGAGACCGTGAAGGTCTTGGTGTCCGCAAACGCGGGCATGACCTGCGCTGCGAAGAACAAACCTGCTGCGATCAAACTGAATGCTTTTTTCATGATACCCTCCATTGTTCTGATGTTACTGCTGGTTTAATGAGAACCGGACTGGTGCCGTAAAATTCCCGGCATTCATCTGGTCATATCCCTGTAAACGATACACAACATTGAATGTCGCTGAACTGCCCTGCCCATCGGAGGAAAACACGGGATATTCTCCCGTCTCGACCGCCGTATGCTCAACGAATTTGGTCTGCCCCTTTTGCCCCGACGGCACATCGACCTTCAGAGTGAAATGGTCCTTGCTGAATTCCGTGCCGCGTTCATTGCTTAATCCTGACGGAAGATACTGCATCACCTGGTAGGGCGCATGCAGGTTGGAACGCACCGTCACGGTCACTTGCTTTTCCTGTGCCGGCTCTGTTGCCAGCACATGGGAGAAACTCACCCCCTCCGACGGGGTCTTCACATCCATGGTGAATATCGGACGCACAGCGCACTGCAGGGTGATCAGGAATTCTTCACGGGCATGGGCGGTCTCAACAGTATATTTGATCCTACCCCGGTAAACCCCCGCATCCTGTTCCTGTATCAACTCAGGGTCCAGGGAAAACTGGACGGTAAAATGGTCTTCCGCCGCATTGGAAGAATAGACCAGCACCCTCCTCTGTCCCGCCTGCTGTTCATCCGGCGCACGCAAGCCCGGCGTATTTCCATCCAGGAAGACGCTCAAAAGCTCTGCTTTAAGCGCGACACCTTTTTCATTCTGGGGGATGGTCTCCATCTCCTGGTAGACCTGCATCTCCCCGGAAGCATTGCCGGAGAGGTCAATGGCCACAACATCAGCGGACTTGAGCGAACCCTCATTATCACTGATCTCCACACGGGTGGGATTGCGTGAACCTTTGACCGAGATCTGCAATCCTGTGGAACCATCCACATACACATTCAGGACGGCGCGGTCGCCGCTGCCTTCACCAACCGCACGGGCCGTATAAACGATCTTCCCCGTCAGGTTCCCGCCCGCATCCAACAATTCCGGACGCAGGTCATAACCCACCACAAAAAAATCACTTTCACCACCCTGGCCCGAGCTATAGATCAATTCTTCACCCATGCCTAAAGGCGAAGGGTTTTGCGCATACAGCGTGCCCGCCGTATTGGAATTGGCAAGGGTCTGGCTCTCAATGGCCTGTACGTTCAAGACCTGGCCCTTCTCATTGACGATGGGGTCCAGCACCCGCTGGAAGACCTGGTACTTCTTACCATCCGTCGATGTGACGCGGACCCGCACCTGCTTCTTACTCTCCAGGCCGGAAAATTCCTTCTGCTCGAATCTCAAACTATTGCTGCCGTCGATCGGGTTAACGCTGAGATTGACCGCAGCAAAGGACGCCTGTATCCCAAAGAACAAATACAATACGCCGGCAAACGCCGATCTATTCACCCTATTGCTCATCATTATGTATTATAGCCAGTGGAGATTAAGGGCATGTTAATTTAGAATTAAAATACGCTGGACAAGAAGCAGGCAGATCACCA
>JAYVSG010000205.1:0-8601 GCA_043775535.1 Candidatus Omnitrophota bacterium | reverse complement strand
GGGCAGCGCATCTTGGGCTGCTTTCAATTTTGCTTCAGCTTGCTTCTGGGCATTCGCCGCCTGCTCCGCCAATTGCTTGGACTTCTCTTCCAATCCCTGTTTTTGCGCCTGCAATGCTGCTGATCCCTGCTCGCTCTTGGCCAGCCCCTGCTTTAACTGGGCAAGCTGTTTTTCTTTCTCCTCGTTGGCCTTGGCAAGATCATCAACATGCTTCTGCGCGGCTGCCGACTGTTCCGTCAATGTCTTGATCTTTTGTTCCAAAGGTGTGCGCACTTCGGCAAGTTTTACAGGTGTGGACTCAACGGCCTTCTTGAGATTTTCCTGGGACTCTTTAAGCTCATCGTCCAATTTTTGTTTTTGTTTGTTCAGGGTCGCAAGGCCCTGACCAGTCTTGGCCAAGTCCTGGCGTACCTGGGCCAAGTCTTTTTCGCGTTCTGTCTTGAGCTTGGTCGCAGCCTCAGCCTGATGGTCCAGCGTCTCCTGCAATTGCTTAAGCTTTGAAGCAGCCTGTTTCTCGGCATCCGTAAAACGGGCCGTCAATTCCTTGATCTTCTCTTCCAACGGAGCGCGGACTTCCGCCGTCTTCACTGCGATGGCGTCCTGGGCCTCTTTCAATTGCTGGCCCATGGCCATCAGGTCGTTCTTTGATTTGTCCAGGGCCTGCTGCACCTGTGACTTTTTCTCGGCCTCTGCCTGCTTCAAATTACGGTCAGCATCCTGTTTCTGCTGTGCCAATGATGCGGAATCCCTGCCTGCCCTGTCCAGGGCGCTTTGCAATTCCTCGAGCCTTCCGGACTTTTCCGCAGCCTGCTTCTTCTCCTCTGCTAGCTGTTCGCTCAATTCCTTGACCCTTTGCTCCAAAGGCGCTTTTGCACCAGCGACCTTGGCGGGCAGTGCTTCCTTCTGGGCCTGCAACGCTGCAATGTCCTCTTTCGCCTTTGCGAGCGACTGTTCCAGTTGGGAGGTCTTCGCAGCAGACTCTTCCTTGAGGACGGAGAGATCTTTGCTCAAACCGGCATTGGTGCGGCGTGCACGCTCTAGGTCTTCCGCCTTCTTGTCTGCCTCACGCAACTTCTGCTCAAGGCTGGCGACCTTCTCATCCATCTTGATCTTTTCTTCGTCAAAACGTTTTTGCAGGATCTGTTTGGCAACAGGCTGGAAATCACCGGACACGAGGTCAAAAGAATCCTTCTCCAATTGGGCGATCTTGGCCTTCAGATCTTCGATGGTACTGACACGCTGGTCCAGGGCTTTCTGGAGTTCGGCGATCTGTGACTGGACTTGGGGATCCTCGGCGTGGGCCAGGGAAAGTGTAAGGAATAACGCGACGACAATGAGGGAACGTAAATAATAGCGGAGGGGCACTCTGTGGACTCCTGGTCTAATTTTGGTTGAGGATGCGGTTCATGTTCTCCAAGCGCGCCTTGAGTTGCGCCGGCACCGCCTTGGGATCCACATCCTTTTTGGACTGTTCCAATATCTTATTGGCTTCCTCCAGGCGCTTGATCTCAAGCTTGGCCTGGGCCAATTCTTTTTGCAAACGCTCCACTTCTTCCGTGTCAACGGCAGGTACAGGGACGCCAACAGCAGCGGACAGCTGGCTGACCTTGACCACACGATCTCCCACTGAAATACGTTGCAGGTCTTTGTAATTGGTCTTGAAATTTTCCGTCTGAACAGGTCCTAATTTAGACAGGATGGATGATGATTCCAGGACCTGCATATAGACGCTGTCCTCTGCGCCCAGAAGCACCTTGATGATATCCCCCTGCTTGAGCACGGAATTGCCGATGTCCACGAAAGCAATCTGGTAACTTTGATTGACATTGATGACCTGCCCGGCATCCTCGGCAAACAAAGGCGCGGATGTGAAGAAAACCAAAAGGAAGGAAAAGAAATACTTATTCATAAGTATTCCTATAATAGCAAAATTTAAAAACCTGATGGGGAAAATCTATAGTATTTACTCAGGCGTGATACCGGCAAGCTTCATCTGACCGACCAATTTCTCCTGCCAATGGCCACCCTGGTCAAAGGCGGTGTACAGCACATCGAAATATTCAGTGGGACGCTTGAATTTCTCGATCTCCTCATTGAACACGGCCACCCGGGCACGGCCCAATTTCCCAACCAGGAAGCCCAGCTCGAACACGGTTTCCTGTGAAGCGACGAACAAGGCATTGGCCGCGTCCTGCTTGCGCTGGAACATCAATTCATCCGCGGAAAGCACCACAATGGCGAAATCAAAATTGCTGTAGGTCTGGAATTGTTCCACTATGGAACGGTGCCCATGCCCCTCCCAATGCGGGACAACCACCTGCATGCCGCATTTTTGCAGGAAGGTGCGCACCCCGGTCGCGACATGGTCATCGGAACCGGCCATGAATACACGTCCAGACATTTTTACATACACAGGTTCAGGCGTTGACTCAGCCTTGAGTTCAGGAACAGGCTGCAGCTTCTGGACAAAGACTTCTTCAGGCACAGCCTGTACAGGATGGACCTCTTCAACAAAACCATCGACAAGATACGGCTGGGAAGGGTCTTTGAGCGCCTGGGGATCCAAGCGCAGCGGCTCGGGCAAAGGCCCGTCCTGCTCTTGCGGTTTGTTCTTCTGGAACAGATCACGGATGGCCATCACACTACCCTCCCTTGCACGGTTTGTCCGTCGACATTCTCCAAACGGACAGGGATCAGGCGGTTACGCATATTGCCTTCTGCCTTGACTCTAACACGCACATAATTGTCCGTCAAACCCGAACCTTCATTTCCTTTATTGGCCTCGAAGAGCACATCCTCCACCCTTCCAAGCATGGACGTCAGAAAAAGACGCTGCTTGCGCGCGGACAATTCGCGCAAGACCTGGCTGCGTTGATTGATGACCTGCGGCGGCAGCGTTCCCATGGAACGACTTTGGGCCATATAGCGGGGAGAATAACTGAAGACATGGAAATAATCGATGGGCGCATCCCTTAAGAAATCCGTGGTCTTTTCGAACTGCGCATCCGTCTCGCCGGAGAAACCGACGATCACATCGGTGCCGATGCAGATGCGCGGCACCTTGGCGCGTGCGTCATTAATGAACTCACCAAACTGCTCAAGGGTGTACTTGCGCTTCATGGCCTGCAGCACCTCATTGTTCCCGCTTTGCAACGGAATATGCAGGTAGCGGCAAAGCTTGCCCTCTCCCATGCGGTCGAACAATTCCATAGGAATAGTGGTTGGCTCTATCGAGGAGATGCGGATGCGTGCCAAACCTTCCAAACCCTCAAGGGCCGTGACCACGTCAAGCAATTGCCTGCCTTCATGCGCATAGGTGCCGATATTAACGCCAGTCAAGACCAGCTCCTTATGCCCCGCTGCGACCAAGGCCCTGGCCTCAAGCAGGATATCATCAAAGACACGGCTGCGGGCGCGGCCGCGCGCGTAAGGAATTTCGCAAAAGGAACAGAAGAAATCACAGCCATCCTGCACCTTGATATTGGCACGTGTGTGCTGGCGATCAACGGCAGCAACAGGCAGGGTAAAGGGTTCACGCTCAATGACCGGCGTGACAAGTTGCGCGGATGCGGGATCCGGATATTCATTGAACACCGCAGCCAGATCCATTTTGCGCTGATTGCCGACGATCCAACGCACATTCTTCAGGGAGGATAATTTTTCTTTCTGGACTTGCGCCTGGCAGCCGATCAGGGCGATGCGGGCATTGGGATTCAAACGATTGGCCTTATTGACCAGATAGCGGGTGTCCTGGTCCCCGCCTTCGGTGACCGTGCAGGTATTGATGACCACGATGTCCGACGGCTGCTCCGCGTCAACTACCGCGTAACCTTCGGCTTCCAGGGAATTCTGGATGGACGCGGTCTCACTTTGGTTCAAACGGCAGCCCAACGTATAAAAAGAAACCTTTGTTCTCATGTGCTTTTAAGTTCGGAAAGATGCTTGATGCGCTTGAGCATATTGGGGTGCGTGCTCATGAACTCCATCAGTTTCTCACCTGTGGACAAACTCACCGTCTTATTGCGCAAACGGAACAGTTCACTGCTGTCGATGGTCCCGCTTTTGTCCGTGTCCAGGTCCTTCAAGTCCTTGATCTCATTCATGGCCTGCGACGGGTCATTGAGGAAAAAGGCCTTCATGCCCTCCACCTCTTTAAGTTCGGCACTATTGGCCATGCGCGCTGAACCATAGACGAGCTTGTACAGGGCAGATGCCAGGGCCGCGGGTTTATTCCCCATCTCGACCGAGCCTTTGTCCGCATAATATTCCCGGATGCGCGAGCCGTACATCACCAGTAGATTTGAAACGAAATAAAATAAGAATGCGGCAAGCCCGACCAGGACGGTATTCCCGCCATTGCGGTTGTCGCGGCGGCCACCGCCATAGAACATGAAGTGCCAGGCAATGCGGTACATGATCATCGGCACCACGGACAACAGGGTGATGGTCAACACATCCCGGTTCTTGATGTGGGTCAATTCATGGCCCAGCACCGCTTTCAATTCCTCATCGTCCAAGAGACGCAGGATGCCCGCACACACGCAGACCCGCCCGTCGCGTATGCCGCGGCCGAAGGCAAAGGCATTGGGCACATTGGACGGTGAGATGCAAATGCGCGGCATGGGGATACCGGCCCGGCGCGACAGATCCTCGACCATGCCCCATAATTTAGGATCATCTTCGCGCTTGATGTACTTCAATTGCATGGTCCATTCGAGCATCTTGGGACCGATCATGAACTGGAACCACATCATGCCCATCGAGATCATAAAATACAGATAGAAATCCTGCATGCCCATGGCCGTACCGGCCATGACCACAACAGCATAGATAATGGCGAACATGGCGCCCAACAATACCATCATGCGCATATGCAGCGGTATCATCCTTACATCCCTTTCGTTAAGGCCAACAATGCCCATCCGACCAGAAAACATATCCCACCGAGCGGAGTCACGGCACCCAGCCACTTGATCCCCGTTGTGGAAAATACGTATAAACTGCCCGAGAACAATGCGATGCCGGCGCAGAAAAAGATCCCTGCCAAGCCAACCTTGGGATCCCTGGTGACGGTGGAAAGCCAGGCCACGGCGAACAGAGCCAGGGCATGGACCATATGATAGAGCACGGCAGTCTTATATACATCCATGTAATGGTCGGTGATCCGGCCGCGCAAAGCGTGGGAACCGAAAGCCCCCAGCATAACGGCAATGAACATGAGCACCGACGCAGTCTTAACCCAGAACATCTTCACCCTCTTTCAATAATTCCAAAGCCCGTTCCAATCCGGCGCAGGTGGCCTGCACCCGCAGGTCGAACAAAGCATTGTCCGTTTTACCATTCTTCGCATATTGCTCGATAAGGCGCGCATTGTCCTTGGCCCGGGGATGCTCGATCCTCTCTTCTATGCTGACCGTCGCTTCGGATTCAAAACTTATTTCCTGGCGTTTGTATGTGCCATCTTTCTGCAAGGCGGATACAAGCAATTTGACCGGACGCATCAACGGAAAAGCGGTGCTGCCCTCTATGCCGTTCCTGACAATGATGATCTTCTTAAAACCCCTGCGTTCGGCAATGGTCATCATCTTCTCGCCATAGGGCGGATGGAACGCGGAAGCGATCAGGATATCTGCGCTAAAAGGATTTATGAACCGTTCCAGCGTCGACAGGAACGGTCTTTTAAGCGTCTGCCGGCGCACGGCGTTCCAGCGGTCAAAGGCCGGGGACATACCGTTCTCATAGGCGGCAAAACCATAGGCAGGAACATCCCCCAATTCCTTGAAGATATCCCGCAAATTCATTTCCCACTTGGGGCCGCTGTTCTCGCCGGTCATATGCACCGGCCTGTACCCCTGCTCTTTCAGGAATTTGCCAACCAGGGGCGTGATCATATAGGAGTGGTCCACCCCGTCGAATGGTTCAGCGATCTGCACAATAGGCCCGCCTTGAGGAAGCACCGGCACTGCTGCCGGATCGATGGTCTCTTCCAATGCTTTTAAAAGCCCTTCATACTCATCATCGGTCTCATAGCGCACGCGCAAATAACTGGCCACAATGCCACGGGCACCGTCACCGGGCTCTTCCGAGAACAGGAACTTTCCAAGGTCATAGGCTGTTTGTTTGTCCAATGTATGCCCGGCCAATAATTGCACGCAGACCCAACGCGCAAATTCAGGCGCATCCGCGGCAACAGCCTCGACCACACTCCTGGGATCATCCAAGGTACCGTCCGGGAACGCCTCACCCAGCACCTCTTCCTGGGGCTCGACACCCTTGGCCAACAGGCCAGCGAAAAAAGCCCCCTTGGCCGCGGCCGGGACCTTCCCATTCTTGAGGTCTTCGAGGATCTCCAGGGCCAGCTCCAGGCTTAACCCCTTGCTTCCCTTTTTCCCGACGCCGGCGGTCTTGATGCCGCGATTGATCGCGGGTTCTGAATTGTCTAAAATAAGTGCCATAAGGAAGCTATTATACTCAAATTTGCATTAAATGTAAATTTGGTTATAATACCCCACTTATGCAAATCGGTAAGGTCAACATAGATAAACCCCTAAGCCTGGCTCCCATGGAGGACGTCACGGAACTGCCGTTCCGTGTCATCTGCAAACGGCTGGGTGTCGACATTGTCTACACGGAATTCACCTCTTCCGAAGGCATCATCCGCGAGATCCCGCGCATCATGGAAAAGATCGAGATCTGTGAAGAAGAACGGCCGGTGGCCATCCAGATCTTCGGCGGGCGTCCGGATGCCATGGGCGGCGCGGCCGAAGTGATCGAACGTCTCAATCCTGATTTCATCGATGTCAATTGCGGCTGCTGGGTCAAGAACCACGTGGCCCGCAATGAAGGCGCGGGACTTTTGCGCGATCTCCCCCTTTTTGAATCCATCGTCAAAGCGACCGTCAAAGGCACTCGGCTGCCTGTCACCGTCAAGACCCGCCTCGGCTGGGATGAGAACAGCATTGTCATCACCGATGTGGCAAAAATGGTCGAACAGGCCGGAGCCAAGGCCCTGACGCTCCATTGCCGGACCCGCTCACAAGCCCACAACGGTTTTGCCGACTGGTCGTGGCTGGAAAAGATCAAGAAGGTCATCTCCATCCCCTTGATCGGCAACGGTGACGTAACAACCCCAGAAGACGTGAAGGCCATGTTCGAGACCGGCTGCGACGGGGTCATGATCGGCCGCGGCGCCATCGCCAACCCGTGGATCTTCCAACAGGCCAAACATTACATGAAGACGGGACAGCATCTGCCCGAACCGTCCATGGAAGAAAAGATCGAGATGTGCATTGAACATTTGAAGCTGAACGTGCAATATAAAGGTGAAAAATACGGGGTCATCACCTTCCGCAAACATTATGTGGGGTATTTAAAAGGATTGCCCAATATCACGCCGGTGCGCACCGAACTCATGCAATACGATGCGTTAGCGCCGGTCGTTGCCTGCCTCAATAAATATATGGAAGAGACGCATGAAAAAGTATGATGTGATCACGATCGGTTCCGGCGGCGGGGCCAAGATCAGTTCTCCGGCGGCCGGGATGGGCTACAAGGTGGCGGTCATTGAAAAAGATGCCTTGGGCGGCACCTGCCTGAACCGCGGCTGCATCCCCTCCAAGATGCTCATTCACCCTGCGGATGTGGCCATCGCCATCAAGGAAGCCCGACGCTTCGACATCCACAACGATCCCACCTTCACCATTGACTTTGCCAAGCTCATCACGCGCATTTCAGAGACCGTGGACGGTGATGCCGCCAAAATAGAAAAAAGCTACAACAGCCATCCCAATATCGATTTTTACCGCGGCACGGCCAAATTCCTGGAAAACAAGGTCATTGAGGTCAACGGCGAACAATTGACCGCCGACAAGATATTCATCGCCGTGGGCTGCCGTCCACAGATACCGAACATCCCCGGACTGGCCGGTACGCCCTACATGACATCGACCGAAGCCTTGCGTAATACCACTCTGCCCAAATCCCTCATTGTCATCGGGGGCGGCTATATCGCCTGTGAGATCGGCCATGCCTACGGCGCGCTCGGCACCAAGACCACCTTCATTGTGCGCTCGTCGCTCCTGCGCGCTGCCGACGGCGAAGTGGCCAAGGAATTCACCCGCGTCTTTTCCCAATACCACGACATCAAAAGCGGCGCCACCCCGGACAAGATCGAATATGCCAACGGCCTTTTCACCGTGTATTTCAGCCAGAACAATATCCCCCAGTCCGTGACCGCTGAATCCCTGCTGGTCGCAACGGGCATTGTCTCCAATGTCGACACGCTGGACATCCTCAACACCGAAATCGAACTTAAACCCGGCAATTTCGTTGACGTGGACGAATACCTCCAGACCAATGTGGATGGGGTCTATGCCCTGGGCGATTGTGTGGGCAATTATTTCTTCCGTCATAGCGTTAACTTTGAAGGCGAATTCCTCTTCGACCATATCTTCGGCGGCAAGCCCCGCCCCATCCAATACCCGCCCATTCCCCATGCGGTGTTCACCCATCCACAGGTGGCCGGTGTGGGCAAGACCGAAGAACAATTGCGGGAAGAAGGCATTGACTACGTCGTAGGATCGAACCCGTACAAGAGTTCCG
>JAYVSG010000204.1:0-8487 GCA_043775535.1 Candidatus Omnitrophota bacterium | reverse complement strand
CTGGCGGACAAGACCATGGACCAGGCAGGTATTGATGCCTTGGATGCCAAATGGAAGAAGCTTTCAGATGAAGCCTACGCTGCCGCGCTCAAAAGCCCGTGGCCGTCGGAAACAAGTTTGATGGAGAATGTGTATTAAATAAATGTCATTCCCGAATGTTTTTATCGGGAATCCAAGATTTAGATACCCGCTTTCGCGGGTATGACAATTGGAATATATGGATAGACAATTAACATACGGCCAGGCCATTGCAGAGGCGCTTGTTCAGGGAATGGAACAGGATCCGAATGTATTCATCTTCGGACTTGGCGTCGATGACCACAAAGGTATTTTCGGCACCACCCGCGAGGCCTTTTTAAAATTCGGGACGTCCCGAGTTTTTGACACGCCGGCGAGCGAGAATGCCTTGACCGGCATTGCCATCGGTGCGGCGCTCAATGGGAAGCGGCCGGTGCTCGTGCATGCGCGCAATGATTTCATGTTCCTGGCGCTCGACCAGATGATCAATAATGCTGCCAAATGGAAATACACCTATGCGGGCAAGTCGTCTGTTCCCATTGTGGTGCGCGGCATCATCGGCAAGGGTTGGGGGCAGGGTCCGACGCATTCCCAAAGCATACAGTCCTTGCTGGCCCATTTCCCTGGATTGGTCGTGGCCATGCCCAGCAATGCCCAAGACATCAAGGGCATTATGCTCCAATCTTTGAAAAGCAGTGCGCCGGTGGTCATCCTGGAGCACAGGTCTTTATATGATTTAAAAACCACAGTTTCCAAAGAATATTATACAATGCCTTTTGGCCATGCCCGTATTGCCCGGCACGGCACAGATGTGACGGTCGTTGCAACGTCCTTTATGGTGACGCAGGCATTAAGGGCGGCAGAGGATTTAGCCAAAGCGGGCATCAGTGTCGAGGTCATAGACCCGGTCACCATACAGCCTTTGGATGAAGCAGCGATCATCCGTTCCATTGCCAAGACAGGGCGTTTGATCGTGGCGGACACCAGCTGGCTGCGCTGTTCTTTTGCATCGGAAGTGGCGGCCATCGCCGTTGAAAAAGCGTTCGACCATTTGAAGGCGCCGGTCCGCCGCATCGGCTGGCCCGAATGTCCTTGTCCGGTCTCAAAGACCTTGGAAGATGCCTTTTATCCGGGTTTCGAAGATATTGTGCATGCCGCATATGCATTGATGGAGCGCAAAGATAAACATGTGTTCGGGGAAAAGACCACCGACACCTTTGTTGGACCTTATTGATCGAGGATGATATGACCGAAAAGAAATTGAACCAGCAGGAAGCATACGACGTAGGTACCAGCTACCAATTCATTGAATCCGTTGAATTGGGCCCGTGGACGTCCTACAGCCTGTTGGATGATCCCAAGCATTTGGGGTTCGTACTTGCCCGCTATAAATTCTGCGCCAAGATGTTCGACGGTATGGACAAGGCTATCGAGGTTGGGTGCGGCGATGCGTTCGGCACGCCGGTCGTGGCCCAGCATGTCAAACACCTGTTGGCCATTGAACCTGAACCCAAGCATCTTGAAGGTAATCTGAAGCGTTTGGGCGGCAAGGTCAAGAACGTTGAATTCCGTCAGGGCACCATCCAGGATTTGAATTTGCCTAAGGCCTCGTTCGACGCGGCATACTCGATCGATGTCATCGAGCATTTGGATGCTCACTTGAACGAACCTTTCGTCGAGTCGCAGGCTCAGATCTTGAAGAAGAGCGGGGTCTGCATCATCGGCACACCTAATGTCACGGCCAATGAATACGCCTCCGAGCGCAGCCGCATCCAGCACATCAATCTGCACAGCCAAAAAACATTGAAGGCCTTGATGTCCAAATATTTCCAGAATGTGTTCATGTTCGGGATGAACGATGAAGTCTTGACCACGGGTTACGGCCCGATGTGCCATTACATTTTCGGCATGGGGGTTGGAGTTAAGTGAAATTATCTGATTACATAGCGCAGTTCCTGTATGAACAGGGCATACGCCACGTCTTCGTGGTGTCCGGTGGCGCCATCATTCACTCGATTGATTCTGTGGCCAAGCACCCGGGCATGGAATATATTTGCGTCCAGCACGAGCAGGCGGCTGGTGCGGCAGCGGATGCCTATTCACGCACAGGAGGCAAGGTGGGTACGGTCATGGTGACCTCTGGTCCCGGGGCCACCAATCTGACGACGAGCATCTGCAATGCCTACTTTGATTCCATTCCTTGTCTTTTTATTTGTGGTCAGGTCACGACCCCGCGCCTACGTCCCAGCGAACAATTGCGCCAAAAGGGCTTCCAGGAAACCGATATCGTGTCTTTATTCGGTTCCATCACTAAATATGTGCATCGCGTGATGGACCCGTACGAGATCAAATACGAATTGCAAAAAGCTTTGTACCTGGCAACGAATAATCGCCCGGGTCCTGTTGCGCTTGATATCCCGGATGACCTGCAGCGTATGGATATTGATGTCTCCAAGCTGCGTGAATTTATCCCCCCGTTCCCGGAGAAATTCCCGACGCCCTCTGATATCGCCAAGGTCGTCGCCCTGATCAAGTCAGCCCAGCGTCCGGTGGTGATCCTCGGTGCAGGTGTGCGCATTGCCGGTGCCATCGATGAAGCCATGGCCTTTGTGCGCCATTTCAAACTGCCGGTGCTTTTGACATGGGGCGGCAAGGACCTGATGCCTTTTGATGATGAATTGAACATGGGGGGCTTGGGTGTGGTGGGGCCGCGCGCGGGTAATTTTGCCGCGCAGAATGCGGACCTGATCATCACGGCAGGAACACGCCTTTCCCAGATGATCACTGGGGGAAAGACCAATCTTTTTGCACCTAAGGCACGGAAGGTGATGGTCGACATCGATCCGCAGGAATTGACCAAGTTCACCCAAAATGATTTTCAGCTGGACCTGGGGATAGAAAGCGATCTCGCACCGTTCTTTAATGAAGTCACCGTCCAGGCAGGAAAGACGGACGATCATTTTGCCGCCTGGCGTTCCCAGATCAGGACATGGGATGCAGAATACCCGATCTGTCCCAAGGAAAAATATAACCGCAAGGAATATGTCGACGGCCATGTTTTCGTCAAGGAAATGTCCAAGGCTTCCCGGGAAGGGGATGTCTTCATTGCCGACACCGGGGCCAATATTTCCTGGACCTTGCAGGCCATTGAGATGAAGAAGGATCAGCGCATCTTTTCCGCATGGAACCATACGCCCATGGGCTATGCCTTGTCTGCATCCATCGGCGCCATTTGCGCGGGCGCGTCCCGGATCATCTGCCTGACCGGTGACGGCGGGCTCATGATGAATATCGAGGAGCTGGCCACCATCCGCCGGTACAATATGAACGTGAAGGTCTTCATTTTCAATAATGGCGGTCATGCCATCCAGAAGCAGACCATGGACACCTGGCTTGATTCCCATTATGCTGCCGTGGACCAGAAGACGGGCTTGAGTTTCCCTGACTTTGTGAAGACCGCGGAAGCCTTCCATCTGCCGGCCGTGCGCATTGATGGTCATGCCGGGCTCATAGAGGGGATACAGAAGGTTTTATCCACACCGGGACCTGTTGTCTGTGACCTCATGATCGACCCTGACCAGAAGATCGAGCCCATGCTCAAATTTGGTGCGGGGCTGGAAGATCTCAATCCCAAACTTTCTCCTGACGAACTTAGCCGGATCATGAAAGTCTCCTCTGATGGAAATCGACCTGCTTGCCAATTATCCTAAGGCCCGACGCAACGTAGAAGAGCGCGGCCAGGAGAAGACGGAAGAAGACCGCCGTATCGGACGCATGTTTGGTCAAGACTATTTTGACGGCGACCGCCGGTTCGGCTATGGCGGCTATAATTACAATCCCCGTTTTTGGCAGCCCGTCATGCCGGACCTCCAAAAACACTTTTTGCTCACTAAAGACAGTTCCGTGCTCGATGTCGGCTGCGGCAAGGGCTTCATGATGCACGACATGGCCGCCGCGATACCCGGCATCAAGCTGCAGGGCATAGATGTTTCCGACTACGCCATCGCCAATGCCATCGAGGACATGCGGTCGTTCATCCAAAAGGGTAATGCGAAAGAGCTGCCTTTCCCGGACAAGAGCTTCGACGTCGTCATTTCCATCAACACCATCCACAATTTGCCGCCTGAAGAATGCCGGCAGTCCCTGCGCGAGATCCAGCGTGTGGCCCGCAAGGGAGCCTTCATCACTATGGACGCCTACCGCACGCCCGAAGAAAAGACCCGGATGGACGCCTGGAACCTGACCGCCCTGACCTACATGCATGTCGATGAATGGAAGGCCTTATTCAAAGAAGTGGGCTATACCCATGATTTTTACTGGTTCATACCTTAATGCGCACACGTGCTGCCATCCTTATAGAATCTCATAAACCGCTCGTCATTGACGATGTGGAAGTGCCTGCGCTTAAGAAGGGGCAGGTGCTGGTCAAGGTGCTGTACAGCGGCGTGTGCCGTGCCCAATATAATGAGATCATCGCGCTTAAGGGGCCGGATAAATTCCTGCCGCATCTTTTAGGGCATGAAGCTTCAGGTATCATTGTCGACACCGGGGCAGGCATCACCAAGGTCAAGAAGGGTGATTACGTTTGCCTTTCCTGGATCAAGGGTTCAGGGCTTGATGCGCTTAACAGTCAATATAAACTCAACGGCCGCATCATCAATGCCGGGGCTGTTACGACCTTTAGCGACTATACCGTTGTCTCCGAGAATCGAGTGACTCGGATCCCCAAGTCCCTGCCTGCGGACACAGCGGCCATCTTAGGTTGTGCCGTTGTGACCGGCTGCGGCATCATGGAAAATACAGTAGCGGCAGCCAAAGGTTCTTCTGTTGCCGTCTTTGGCGTAGGAGGGGTGGGTTTAAGTGTCATTCTAGGCGCCAAGCGCCGGGGTTCTTCGACAGTGATCGCCATTGATATTGAAGACAAGAAATTACAATTCGCCAAACGCATGGGCGCAACCCATACGTTGAATGCCCGAGCCAAGGACCTGCTGGCCCAGTTAGCAAGGATCGTCCCCGGTGGGGTCGACCATGCCGTGGATGCGTCGGGCAATAAGACAGCCATGGAAAATGCCTTTGCCTGCATCAAGGAAAAGGGCGGGACCTGTGTGATCGCGGGTAATCTCGGCAAGGATGAAAAGATAGAGCTCCATCCATTTGATCTCATCAAGGGCAAACGCATCGTGGGCACCTGGGGCGGGGAAACCGTGCCGGACCGCGATATCCCTAAATATGTGCGCGCTTTTGCCAACGGAAAATTGCCGTTCGATCGTATGATCACCCATCGTTTTGAGCTGGAGGGTATCAACAAGGCCTTTGATGTGCTGGTCAAGGGTGAGGCCGGTCGCATCATTGTAAAGGCGGACCATGTCCACTGAGCATCAGGGCGGAGTCACCATCGTCATCCCGGCATTCCGGGAAGAGGCCAATATCGAGGCGGCCATCGACAGCGTGGTCGGCGCGGTCTCTTCTTTGACCCGGGACTATGAGATCATCGTTGTTGATGATGGCAGTCCGGACAAGACCGGCGAATTCGCCGCTTTTAAGGCAGAGGCGAATCCCAATATCCGTGTGGCTGTCAATGCCGTGAACCAGGGTTTTGGATATTCTTTTGCCCGGGGCGTCAAGATGGCGACCAAGGACTATATAACAGTATTTCCCGGGGACAATGATATGTCCGCCCAGTCGCTTAAAGAATTGATCGCCAGCCGGGGCGGGGCAGATGTGGTCATCTCCTATATGAAAAAGACCGACAAGCGTTCCCTGCTGCGTCGGGCATTGTCCTCTGTCTTTGTTCTTGGGATGAATGTGCTGTTCTTCCTTAATTTGAAATATTACAACGGCGCCTTCATTTGCCGCCGGACCCTTCTGCAATCCATTCCCATCAAGTCGACCGGTCTGGCCGCGCTGGCCGAATGCATTGTGCGGTTGTTGAAAGCCGGTCATGGCTATAAGACGGTCTATTTTGAACATACCGGCCGTAAGCACGATACGTCCAAGGCTTTGAGCTTGCGGAGCCTGAAGGCGGTCAGTTATACGGTGCTGGTCCTGATGAAAGACATTTATTTGGCACCCTTCGGAAGGGGCAAGTCATGAAGAATGCCCTTTCTAAGACGGGCATTGCCTTGTTCATTGTCTTAGGGGTCGGCATTGCCTTGCGCTTCTATCGCATCGCGACCAATGATCTTTTGTTCTACGATGAGGGGATGTACCTTGGCTATAACCGCGGTTTCCTGGGATTGGTCGCGGCCAATCCGCCGCACAGCATCGGCGAGTTCTTTATTATCTTGGGGCTGATGGCCAAGACCGCCTTGACGACAGCCAAGGCCTTGTGGTTCTTCATTTTGAACCTGCGTGTTTTCTTTACCGGAGTAGAAGGGTGGTATTTTGCCCGCATCGTCTCCGCGCTGGCAGGTCTGGGCACCATTGCCGTGACCTATCTCTGGGCCCGGAAGTATTTTGATTCCAAGCCTGCGGCCGTATTGAGTGCAGTGATCTTAAGTGTTCTCCCTAGCCATGTATTTTATTCCCGCCTGGGAATGCAGGAATCCTTAAGCGCCTTCCTGTTCTTGACGGCCATGTACCTGTATGTTTTTTCCCGCCGGGGCGTGTCTTTAAGCTCCTTGTGGGCAGGGGTATTCTTAAGCGCGGTCTTTTTTACAAACTACCGCATGATCATCGGTCCTATATTCTTCGTTCTGGCCCAAGTATGGATTGACCGTGCAGAGTTAAAGAAGATGGACCTGAAAAAACTCGCATGGTCCGTGCTGGTATTCGCCGTGCTTGTTTTTGGGATAGGTTCCTTGTATGGAGGCGTCAATACCAAGGTCACCTTTGGCTGGATGCTGCATCAGGCGGATGAAGCCGGCGCGCATCGGCATTGGACGAGCTTCTTGTCGTTTCCGTATTATTTATTTACCCTGGAAAACATATTCTTCGGCGGCCTTTTCTTTGCCTCGATATATGCTTTTTTCAAACGCTGGTCAGCTGGTTTGCTCCCGTTCCTGGTGGTTTCCCTGCAAATGCTCTTGTTTTCCTTTGCTGCAGAGAAGGGAGCTCGGTATCTGTGCGTGGTATTGCCATTCGCGGCCATGGCTGTGGCGCATATGATCCTTGTATTAAAGGAACAGTATCCAAAATATACGAAGGTGATGGGTGGCATTGTCGTTGTGATGTTGGCCGGCTTGATCTGGGGTTCCTTCCTGTTGGCTCGGGCAGGCACGGACTATCAAAAGGCCATTGCGATGGTGCTGGCCCATGACCCGGATCCTAAGATCATGTCCACCCAGCCCTTGGTCGAATCGCTTTTCTTGCGTCCTGAGAACATGGCAGTGGATCTGCCTAAGGATCCAGTGCAGTTTGCCGCCCTGCTCAAGCAGGGATACCGGTATGTGATCGTGGACCCACAGGCCTATATCTCATGGACGGCGGATGGTTTGAGGTTCACGACACCTTTGAACGGCCTTATCGAAGCCATAGGACAGAAGGTCAGTCCTGTTGCCGTCCTGCCGCATATTGAAGGGGAGCTTCTCAAACGCTTTGTCTTGGACCATAACCAGGACCTTTTCACTTCCCTGGAGTTCCTGCGCAATGCTAAGGGCAGGGGCCAGATCGTGATCTATGACCTCGGCGCGGGAAAATAAATTTCCTTTTGCTGTCGGGCTTTTTATTTTTTGTTATAATGAACCCATTCTTTATTAATCCACTCTAATAGTCCAAGGGCGGCCATGAATTACGAGCAGTTTACGTCTTCCATTGAGAATTTCTCCAATTACAGCCAGGACATCACCCCGCAGACCTATTTCAGTTTTCCGCTCCAGCCCATTTTAGATGCGGAACAGAGATTGCAAGATGCGCAAACAAAGTCCGTGGCGTATTTTTCCATGGAATACGGCCTGGCGCCGAGCATTTACAATTCCTTCCAGTTAAGCAAGCCCATGAACCGTAAGAACCAGTTCTTCAAGCACGAAGTGTTCTCGAATTACTGGCTTGCGGATTATGTGTTCAAGATCAATCTCAACAAGATGCTCGATATCCCTATTTACAGCGGGGGTCTTGGCGTCCTGGCGGGAGATACGGTCAAGAGCATCGCGGACCTTGGTGTTTCCGTCGTGGCATTGGGCATATTGTGGAACAAAGGTTACTTTAAGCAGAATTTTTGGTACAAGCAGGGCCAGGTGCCGGAAGAACTTTCCTGGGACCCGTACACCTATCCTGGCTTGATCCCTTTGAAGAACAGGGTGTGCATCGATACCAAGACAGGTCCTTTGAACCTGCGCCTGTGGAAATATTATGTGTATAGCTGGGACAAGAAGAATGTGGTGCCGCTCGTCCTTTTGGATTCCAATGTGCCGGAAAATTCTGAGCATTTCCGTCAGTTGACCGACCAGCTCTACCGCAGTGACCATGTGTCCTGGAGGATATTCCAACGCTCTATTTTAGGTTTGGGCGGCATGAAGGCCTTGACCGAGC
>JAYVSG010000203.1:0-2635 GCA_043775535.1 Candidatus Omnitrophota bacterium | reverse complement strand
TTAGATTGCCCGAGCAGTGTCCCGAAGAAGATGAGGCCTACCTGGTATGCCGGAGGGACGAGTGGGATGTAGACGAGGACGACCACCCAGAAGGGTGTGTGCGGGCCGATGCCGACCAAATGGAAGATGGTCTTTTTAACGGGCAGAATGGCCATGCCGGCCAGGGAATAGGTCAGCATGATGAGCCAGAAGTCCCGGTCGGTGTGAATGTTCCACTTTTGCATGATGCGCAGTTTGATCATGTTCATGATATTTTACCAAAATCCTTCATGACCATGGCTACAAAGAATATTCCCACAGCCAATACCACCACAGCCGCAGCAGCTAGGACATAGATCATCTTCATGAAGCCATCCGCGCCCACGTCGTATTTCATGATGGTGCGCAGTTGTTGACCGTCGTTCGTCATTGGCCCTTCAACATGTAGGTTTGTATGATCCAGCCCATGATGAAGAACAGGGCAGATATGAAGAAGAGATTGTGCGGTAACAGCGCCGGAAAATTCTTGTAGAATCCCCAGGCCATCACCCCTAAACCAGCCGCTTGGAATGTTTTTGCCACCCAGTACAACATCGTCAGGCCTTCTTTAAGCCCGCCATTTCCAGGATGATGAAGGTATTGTCCCGGAAGCTGCGGTGCTGTAACAATTTCGCATAACAAAAATGTACGATGCCCGCAAAGAGAAGTCCGCGGTAGATCCAGGGTGATATTTTTCCGGTGTCTGCCGCGCCGTATAGGATGAAGGCGGTCATGAGGACCAGGATATTGAGCAATTGTGGCGGATACATCACGCGTTTCAGCTTGATCATCCGCTGGTGGAAATTTCCCGTGATCTTATTCTCCAGCATGTATTCTTTGACACTGACCCCGGTACCGACAAAGAAGAACATGACTAGGGTCTCGGTAAAGAGATAGATAATGCTTGTCAGGATCAGGAAGGACATCGGCGATGCTTTCAACACGTAAAAGGGATGCAAGCTCTGTAAAAAAACGATCCCCAGCATCAAAAACGATGCCAGGGAGAAAATATAACAGCTATACATGAAGAACCACATCGTTACGGCTTCGGTTCGGCCAGAGGCGTTTTTTTCTGCGTGATGATGGGGAGTTCTTTGGATTTGGCGGCGTTCAAGCCGGTAAATTCCTTGTATTTCGCCGGGACATCACTGTCCGCATAGATGGCCTGGACAGGGCATTCCGGGATGCAGGCGCCGCAATCAATGCACACGTCTGGATCGATCACCAGCATTTCCGCATCTTCGTGGAAGCAGTCAACGGGGCAAACCGTGACACAGTCGGTATATTTACATTTGATACAGGGTTCTGTGACGATATGGGCCATAAAAATCTCCTTGTTGTTCTTTAAAATATATCAGGTCAATGCGCAGATGTCAACTCCGGCAAGGCCGGTTTCGGGCCGGCCATTGGCGGGCGTACCGTGCGGTGCAGGAATTTGGTGCCTTGGACCTTGTTAAACCCTTTGCCCTGGAGGAAACGTACGAATTTCTGGGCAAAATAATTCATGAACGCTTTCAGGCCATGGACCTTCCTTAAGAAATCACCCATGGTATTGATGGTGATCAACATGCGCCACATCTGTTTGGGGCGTAAATAGAATTCTTTAAGTCCGATATCGATATGTTCATCGATGTCTTTATGGGAGAACTGCGGATAGGAGAGAAGGGTGCGTTGTTCGCCTTCCTTCGTCAGCCAGTCGCGCCAGTCCTTGGCCAGGATATACCCTTGTTCCTTGGCCCATTTGTAAAGTGAGGTGCCGGGATAGGAGGCCACGCCGGTGATCTGGATGGTGTCCAAGGGCATGGATTTAGCGAAATCAATGGTCTTGCGTGCGCTTTCCTTGGTTTCACCAGGGGCGCCGATCATGAAACAGCCGTGGATGGTGAAGCCCAAACGGTGCGCTTCAGCGGAATATTTATGGGCCATGTCGATGGACACGCCGCCCTTGCGGATGACGCGCAGGTTTTCATCGGTGCCGAATTCAAAACCGGTCATGAGCATGCGGCAGCCGGATTCGCGCATCAAGGGGAGCAGGGAGAGGTCGGTGTTCACGCGCATATTGCACGACCAGCTGATGCGTTTATTGATGCCCTTAGCGATGATGAGATTGCAGACATCGATGACATGCTGGCGTTCTGCGGCAAAGGTGTCGGTCTCGAACATGATCTCGCGGATCTGCGGGTGCACCTTAAGGCCATATTCCATTTCCGCAACGACTTTTTCAGCGGTGCGATTGCGCAATTTATAGCCGTACATCAATTGCGGATCGCGGCAGAAGGTGCAGGCATTATTACAACCGCGTCCGGTGATGAGCGTTAAAAATGGGAATTTCTTGCCGCCGTCAGGATACCATTCCGGCTGGATCAATTGCCAGGCCGGGAAAGGGAGCTCATTGACATCGATCTCCGGGCGGGGCATGTTCTTGGTGACCTTGCCGTCTTTAAGCCAGCAGAGGCCTAAATTCTTTTCATCAGGAACGCCATTGGCCAGGTCGCGCAGGGCGTAGTCATATTCACGAGGCATGATGTAATCAACAACGCCCTTGCCTATTTCGAATGTATTGTCGACTTCAGCCGTGGCATGTTGGCCGACGAAGACCACTCGGCATTTGGACCGC
>JAYVSG010000202.1:0-3703 GCA_043775535.1 Candidatus Omnitrophota bacterium | reverse complement strand
ACATGTATTACAAATGGATGGATTTTAACGGCTGGGCACCGGCCTTCCGTGTTGACCATTATCCGTTCTTGTGCAGGCTGGGCGGGTTCTTTACCATATTATTCGAAGCAGGATTCATCTTCCTGCTGTTCTTTCCAAGGCTGCGCTGGGTAGGTGTTGCGTCCGGTTTCATGTTCCATAACATAACGGGTTACTTGATGAGGATCCCGTTCCCTAATCTCAGGAATTTCTATTTCATCTTTTTTCCCTGGGATCGGATCATGCAAAAGATCGGGACCTGGCTGTTCCCTAAGGACATGACCATTTTTTTTGACGGCAATTGTGAGCTATGCCGCCGGACCATTGCCATCATGAGGGTCTTTGACCTGTTTGGCCGTGTAAACTTTGTGAATGCCCTGGATAAGGAAAGCAGCGAAGTATTGCAGGACATGGGAATTGGGCAGGAAGCTGCGCTCAAGGACATGCATGCAGTCAGCGGCGGCCAAATCGACAAAGGATATGCCGCCTACCGGCGCATGGCTTTTCGTTTCCCCGTGCTTTGGCCGTTCCTGCCGTTCCTGTTCATCTGGCCGGTTCCTGCCGTCGGAGAATGGATATACCGCCAGGTGGCGGATTCAAGGGCATGTTCGATCGCCATCAAGCCCAAGTCTGCGGCGCAGTTGGCACCGGCATCATTACGGCCGATCATGATCGCAGGAAGCATCCTTGTTGCAGCAAACCTTTTTTGCGTTGTATTGAATATCGGCAGCGGTTGGCCCTTTGCCGTATACCCGACATTTGCTAACATTGCTTTTACCAAATATGGCACACTGGAATTTGAAGTATTAAAGGCAGATGGTCAGACAGAATTGCTGGACCAGGGGCATTTAAGGGTAAGCTTCGAGCTGGAACGCTTTAGCCGGCTTGTTTCAAAGATCTTATACCAGGACCGGGATAAAAGGGATTTCCGTTTAAAGGTCTTATGGACGGTCCTGACCCGCAATGACCCTCAGTTGGCTTCAGCTAGGTCGGTCAAGTTCTACCAAGTATTGCTGACGACCATTCCGGAAGAGAAGGATAAAAATCCGTTGAGCCGGACCTTGATCTATGAGATGAAGTTAGACCAATAATATAAAAGGGGCCGTATGATACAGAAAATGATCGTTGATCTGAAAAAACGCATGAGCGTCCCGGCCACGGACTTCATGTACAAATTCCTCATGCGTGAAGCCCAATACCATTGGGGTAGGAAGCCCTTCGGTCCGGAAGAATTACGTTTGCTCAACCAAGCCCTGGTCTCCCAGAACCTTTTTGGTGTCGACGGAAAGATGGTCAACGGCTTGGAGAAGGAATTTGCGGTCCTTTATGAAGTGCCCTATGGTGTTGCTTCAACCTCCGGCACCGCTGCCATCCACACCGCCCTAGGAGCGCTCGACCTGAACCCGGGCGATGAGGTCATCACCGCACCGATCACCGACCTGGGGACGGTCATTCCCATCCTGTACCAGAATGCCATTCCCGTATTCGCCGACATTGACCATACCTATAACATGGATCCCTTGGATGTGGAGCGCAAGATCACCCCGCGCACCCGTGCCATCGTGGTCGTGCATCTCTTTGGTAATCCTTGCAACATGGATGGGATGCTCGCTGTCGCCAAGAAGCACAATATCCCGCTCATTGAAGACTGTTCCCAAACACATTTGACCCGCTACAAGGGTAAGTACGTCGGCACCTTGGGTGATATCGGCTGTTTCAGTTTCCAGCAATCGAAACATATGACCACCGGCGACGGCGGCATGACCGTTACGTCCAACAAGACCCACTATGACCGGATGAAATTATTCGTCGACAAAGGTTTCATGCGCAAAGGATGGGGTGCGCGCGCCTATGGTTTCCATGCGCCCAATTACCGCATGAATGAATTGACCGGTGCCGTTGGTTTGGCCCAGCTCAGGAAGGTTCAAGGGGTTGTGGCCAAAAGGCAGGCCATGGGCAAGATGCTCACCGACCTGATCAAGGACATCCCTGAACTGGTAGTTCCTCCCACGACGGAAGGCGCCGAACATTCCTATTGGCAGTATCCCGTTTTCGTCAAGCAGGGGGACATTGAACAATTTGCCAAGTCCATGACTGCGGCTGGTTTTTGGTCCGCGGCCGGTTATACGGGTAAGGCCATCTATCTGTGCACCGAATCCTTGACCGCCAAGAAAACCTACGGCACATCCAAATTCCCTTTTGATTCCGCCTTTGCCAGCAAATCGTATGATTATGTTGAAGGATTATGCCCTAAGGCAGAAGAAGCCCTAAAGCACCTGGTTGCCATGCCCTGGGATGAGGATTGGGGTGAAGAGAAGGTCAAAAGGGCTGCTGCTGCATTCAGGGAGACCGTGCGCAAGATCTCACCGCTTTCCGTTGCTGTTAGCGCGCCACAAGCTGCTCCTGCTGCTGCGGCACCCGTTGCCCGTCCCCAGGAACAGTCCATCAAGAAGGTGCGCATCGGCATCATCGGCTGCGGCCAGATGGGGAATTGGCATTGGGATGGCTACCGCAAGGATGCGCGCGTTGAACTGGCTGCTTTTTCGGATACAGATACCACCCGGGCCGATGCCCTGACCGTCAAGACCCCGGGTAAGGTCTATGCCGATTACAAGGAAATGATCAAGAATGAAAAGCTCGATGGTGTGAGCATCTGCACTGTTCCAAATACCCATAACCGCATGGTCATGGACCTGTTGGATGCGGGCATCAATGTCCTGTGTGAAAAGCCTTTGGCCATTAGTGCCGCAGAAGCAGAGGCTATGACCCAGAAAGCTAGGGCCAAGGGGCTTGTATTATTGACTGCCTTTAAATTCCGTTTCTTTGACGAGGTCCGCGAGGCCAAAGCCATCCTGGATAAAGGGATGCTCGGCAATATCATCAATTTCCGCCTGATGTTCGGCGGTCAGATCGACATGGCAGGGGCCTGGTTCGCCGACAAAGCCGTCTCCGGCGGCGGGGTTTTGATCGACAACGGCCCGCATGCCTTTGACCTAGTCCGCCACCTTTTGGGGGAGATCAGCGAGGTCAAGGCACAGGGAGGCTATTTTCAGAAACTTCCCGTCGAAGACAGTGCGCATATCAGCTGCAAATTGCAAAGCGGCGCCTCCGGCACCATCGATGTGAGCTGGACCATGCCGACCCCGGCCAATGCGTATCTTGAGATCTACGGTGAAGAGGGAACCATGCTTTTGGATTTCGACGGGCTTACTTATAAATTCAAGACCTGGAGCGAGTGGAAACGTGTCCCGAACAAGACCCCTGCCAAGGATGCCTTCTATAAACAGATGGGGCATTTTGTGGCCAGTATCCAGGGTTCTTCCCCAACAGTAACTGTTCCGGGTGATGGACTTGCTTCCCAATTATTGATCGAAAGGGCCTATGCTGGGATCGCTTAAGACATTATTGGAAAAAGACCACCTGAAAAAAGCGGTTGGCTGGGTCAAGGACCGGCGCGTCGGGAATACCGGTATTGCCGCCCACCATAAGACCAAGAATGTGTCCCAGGAAGTTACCGGCTATCTGATCACCTCACTGTATAACGCCGGGGAAAAAGACCTGGCCATTGATCTTGCCCGCTGGGAAATGTCCGTCCAGAAACCCGATGGTTCTTTTGTGGGGCCGGGCAGCGACACCTCCTATACCTTTGATACCGCCCAGGTGATCCGCGGGTTCTTGACGGTTG
>JAYVSG010000201.1:0-2984 GCA_043775535.1 Candidatus Omnitrophota bacterium | reverse complement strand
AAAGAATGGTCCAAGCAAGGGGTTAAGGCGGCATGGCATGCAGATTGGCATGAATTCCGTCGCCGTTTTCGGGGAAGGGAAAACGCCTTCCGTACCTTGAAGCATTATGCCCAAGGCCCATGGAAACTTTTTTTGGGTAGCCCATCATCAGTAACTACAAAAGCTTTGGAAGATCAGACCATGGCCTTGTTTTGCCAGGAGCGCTATCCAAAGCTTAGTTTTGACCAGCAGCGGCAATTCCATTTTGAGACAGCATTGCTGCCGTATTACATGCGCAGCAGTGACCATTTCACCATGGGCATACCAGTAGAGCATCGTTTCCCATTCCTGGATTACCGGCTGGTTGAATTTGGAATGCGCCTTCCGATCAGTTATTTGTTCAGGGATGGGTGGACCAAATATATCGTACGTAAGGCCATGCAGCCTTATTTGCCCTCCAAGATCCTGTGGAGGCGAAGGAAGATGGGATTTCAATTTCCTTATAGTACTTATTTCAGGAATAATGCTTCTGTTTTTTCGCCGATCCTTCAGCGGTTATATCATGTAATGCCCTCTTTAATGGATAGGGGGGATTATGAGCGTTTACTGCAACGCGACCCATTGCAGTTATGGCGGCTGCTTTCTACAGGAATATGGATGGAGCATGGTGCCAAGGCAGGGCTGCTATGAGGGTCGTGTTTATTGTCGATTCATTCCCTGCGCTATCAGAGACCTTTATCTTGAATCAGATCACTGGATTCATTGACCTGGGGCATGAGGTCTTTATTCTTTCGGGGGCCCGTTCAAGTGAACAGGAGATGCATGCGGATGTTATCAAGTATGGCTTGCTTGAGAAAACACGTTTCATTCATGACCGTCCTAGGGGGTGGCTCGCCCGTATAATGCGGGCAGTGTTCTTGGTCCTGGCATTTTCTGGCCGTGATCCAAAGGCTGTTCTTAATTCGCTGGATTTCTTTAAGTATGGCAAGGAGGCATTGTCCTTGAATTATTTATACAAGGTCATGCTTTTTTTGGGAATTGGAAAGATCGATGTGATGATCTGTCATTATGGCCCCAATGGTGTTCTTGCTGCCTTGATGCGGGATCTGGGGATCAAGGGCAAGATCATCACCATGTTCCATGGGTATGATATCCGCCGGGGCATTGAGTCTGGCGGGGAAGCCTTATATGGTGATTTATTTCAAAAGGGCGACTGTTTCTTGAGCATTTCCGAATATAATTATAAGCACCTTGTGTCTTTCAAGGCCCCGATCAAGAAGATATGCCATCACCCTGTAGGGATCGACCTTGGTCGCTATGCTTTTACTGTGCGCAACATCGGTCCATCCCAGAAGCTTAGGATCCTCACTGTGGGAAGATTGGTCCCGGAGAAGGGGATCGAATATGGGATAAAGGCCTTCCATAGATTGCTTGATCGCCAGGCGCCGGTGGACCTTCAGTATTGCATTGTTGGTGATGGCCCTGAACGTGGGCATTTAGAAAAACTGGTTGCTGATCTAGGGCTAAAGGACAGGGTCATTTTTTGTGGATACCAAACCCAGGACGGTGTGATCCGGATGCTCAATGATTCTCATATATTCTTTCTGCCAAGCATAGCTGAGGCCTTACCGATGGTCTTGATGGAAGCCCAGGCAGTGGGCCTGCCTGTGGTAGCCGCCCAGGTTGGCAGTGTTGATCAGGCTGTGGTGCCGGGCGTATCCGCTTTTCTTGTTCCACCCAAGGATGTTGATGCCATGTGTGGGAAACTTGAGCTGCTTTTGAATGATCCTGGCCAATGGAAGAAAATGGGCGAGGCTGGACGCCGGCATGTCGAGGCAAATTTTGATATTGCTGTCTTGAACCGCCGATTGTCCGGGTTGTGTATGGAACTTTCCAAAGAGGTTAAATGAGCGGGACTGTCCCAAGTGTCAGCGTGGTGATATCTACCTATAACCGCGGTTCTAAATTGGTCCGGGCCATAGCCAGTGTCTTAGCACAGACCTACAGCGACATAGAGCTTATCGTGGTTGATAATGCCTCGATCGATGATACCGAGGCTGTTGTCCGGGGATTCAAGGACGCTCGCATCCGGTATATCCGTCACGACAGCAATAAAGGCGGTCCTGCAGCGCGCAATACGGGAATAAATTCTTCCAGGGCTGCTTTCATAGCCCTGCTTGATGACGATGATGAGTGGGGCCCGAGCAAGATCGAGAAGCAATTCCAGAAGTTCGCATCCTCCTTACCGATGGTGGGCGTGGTCTATGTGGGCACTGAGATCTATGATGAGCATTTAGGGGAAATAATCCGAGTCAATAAGCCTACATACAGGGGCAGGGTCTACGAACGTCTCTTGCTGGCCACTATATTGGGGAGTGTCAGTAGTGTCATGGTCAGGAGGTCCTGTTTTGACAAAGTTGGGCTTTTTGATGAAGGATTGACAAGCTGCCAGGACTGGGACATGTGGCTGCGCATCGCAAGGCATTTTGATTTTGAATTTGTTGATGAAACCTTGGCCAGGATCAATATGCATGGTGAGCAGATCTCGACCAATTATAAGGCTCTGATTCCCGGCCGGACGCGGATGGTTACCAAGCATGCCGATGAATTCAAAATGCATCCAGACATATACATCGTGCACCTGAAGAGGTTGGGGAAACTCCATTTCATTAATGGGACCTGGAAGCAAGGAATATACTGGTTCAAGGAGGCTGTTAAATTAAGGCCAATTGAACTGGTCAAGGTGATTGGTTGGTGTGTTCTTGAATTTCCAAGGGTCAGGTATTTCTCGGCAGCCAGTAAGTTTATTCGTTATACGGGTCCAAGATGAATATTGATATCCTCATGTACCATGGTTTCACTGATCAGGCAATTACTGGCGGCATTTCAAATTATCATGGCAAGCACCTGGATATTGCGCAGTTTGAGCAGCAGGTCGCTTATTTAAAAGAGCATCGCACCATTGTTGGTCTCAATGACCTGTCGCGTTACTGCGCGGAAGGAAG